>JASJEC010000001.1 GCA_030064845.1 Kiloniellales bacterium | reverse complement strand
CATTCACGGCGCGCTCCTGGCGGGAGCGCATTTGCGCCGGGGCCAGGAGCGGGAGGCGCCGTGGGGTTGGGCCCCACAAGTCCTTCCGTGACGCCGCCCCGGCGCAAATGCGCCCCGTCCCGAAGGGATCCGGCGCAATCGGCCCGCTGCCGCGTTGCTCGTCGTCGAATATGCTCGGCATGTCCTTCCTCCTCGCGCCTAACAGCAGGCCGATTTCACTCGGACCAGGAGCGCGCCCTGGATGTCCACAGGCCCTAATCCTCTGAGATTTTGGACGCGCCCGAATCAAGCGTTACCTCGGCCTCGACCGTAGGGTTTTCCCGCGAATCGAGCACCTCGCGTCCTCTGATGTCGAAGATCGACGCCATGCCACCCCTCTCCCCTCGAGCACGACAACCCGCCACGGCAACACTTTACCGCCCGTCCGAACCGAGGCAAGAGCGGCCAGTCCCCTGGGCGCCGACTCTGCCGCCGGGACCCGAACAGGGCTATTTTGGCGGTGGCTTGAAAAAAATCTGAGCGTGGGGAATAAAACTCGAATTCCTTCGTTGTCATACTAAACAGCCCGGCTAACTGCATAAAAAACCGCCAATAACGGCCGACGGCAACAACGAGGCAAAACGGAACACAACTGAGGGGACGAACCCTTAGGACAGAAAGGAGAGCAGTCCACGAGAAGTCGGTCCGAAGCCGTCCTTGAACCTGCTTTCCAAAAACTGCAAAGATCCCGCCCGATGATCGCTCATCCGGCGGGTTCTTTATTTCCCCATCGCGCAGTTCGCCGGTTCCTCTCGCCCGTGGTGGCGGCCGGCGTGATGCTCGGCGGCCTCTCCGCTGCGCCGGCCGCGCCGTCTTCGCTGCAGGCCGGCCTGACGCAGGCCGGGCAGGAGCGCGCTCTCGATGACTTGGCGAGGGTCGTGCACGCGCTCGTGGCGGGCGCCTCGCCGGGCGTGGGCCTGCCGGAAACGCTGGCGCCCGAAGGAGCGGCGGTCTATCTGGCCTTCCGGCGACAAGGCCTGAAACTCGGTGATGGCTGGGCGGAGGCCCCCACGGCTCTGGCGGCTCTGCGCCGCGCCATCGAAGCACTCCGCAAAAGCACGGCGGAAGCGCCCGATACGGTCGAGCTCGCCTTCGCCTATGATTTCCGGCCCGTCGCCTTCAGCGAGCGGGCGCGCATCCTGACCAACCTGCAGCGGGGCATCGCCGGCGTGGAGCTGCGCTTCGGCGACGCCGTCGAACGGGTCGGACCAACCCAAATGATCGCGACGAACCGCTCCTTCCAGCGGGTCATCGACCGCTTCGCCTCCGCCCGCGGTCTGACCGAACCGGATCTGTCGCGCGGCCTGGGTCTGCGCCGCTTCGCCGCACGGCAATTCCTCGTGTTCCTGGGTCCGGAACCCTCGGCCGTGGCCCTTCATCGCGGCAACCAGGTAGTGCGGCGCGAGGATGTCACTAAATCGGCGGTTGTCGGACTCGCGCGCCGCATGTCCTCCTGGCTCGCCCGCCAGGTCAGGCGCGACGGCCGGATGACCTACAAGTACTGGCCGAGCAACGGGCGGGAATCCCGAGGCAACAACATGATCCGCCAGTGGATGGCCACGCTCGCCCTGGTACGGGTCGGCGAGCACTATCGGGATGCCGATATCACGGCGCTGACGGCGCGCAACATTCGCTATAATCTCGCAGCCTTCTATCGGGAAAAGGACGGCCTTGGGGCGATCGAGTACCGCGACAAGGCGAAGCTGGGCGCGATCGCCATCGCGGCCCTGGCTTTGGCCGAGCATCCCGACCGGAGCGATTTCACCGACGTCGAAGCGGCCTTGAGACGCAGTATCGAGCACCTCTGGGCCGACGACGGATCCTTTCGCACCTTCCTCACGCCGGAAGGCCGCAACGACAATCAGAACTTCTATCCAGGCGAAGCCCTGCTCTATCTCGCGAACCTCTACCGGGAGAGCGGCGATCCGGAGCTGCTCGCTCGGATGATGACGAGCGTGGAGTACTATCGCGCCTGGCATCTGGCAGCCCGCGACCCGGCTTTCGTGCCTTGGCACACAATGGCCTACGCGGAGGTCTGGCGGCGCACCCGCGACCCAGGTTTGCGCGACTGGATCTTCCAGATGAACGACTGGCTGCTCGACATGCAGCAGGCGAGCCTCGACCCGCCCGACATCGATGGACGGTTCTACGATCCGCGCCGGTCCCACTTCGGCCCGCCCCACGCCTCGGCCACCGGGGTCTACCTCGAGAGCCTGATCCAGGCCTTCCAAATCGCCCGCGACACCGGCGACCAGCCGCGCGCGCAAGCCTACCGCCGGGCCATCGTCGGCGGCCTCCGGAGCCTTCTTCAGCTGGAGTTCAAGGATCCTATCGACATGTACTACGTGTCGAAGCGCGACCGGGTCCGTGGCGGCCTCCGCACCACGGTCTACAACAACGAGATTCGCGTCGACAATGTGCAGCACGGTCTGATGGCGGTGCTGGAAATCCTGACCGCCTTCTCGGATGGCGACTACCGCTGAGGGAGACGCGCGGCGGCTGGCTTCAGCAGCGGGGCGGGCCCTGGATGAGACCCCAGCCGTAGATCGGGTCCTTTCCCGGGTCGCCCAAATCCCGAGCCCTCAGCTTGAGTTCCTCGACGATGTCGTCGCTCGCCAGATCGGTCCGCTGGGATAAGAGGTCGGCGGCGAGCGCGGTGACGAAGGGTGCGGCGAAGGACGTGCCGTCGCGATACTCGCCGCCGTCCCTCCGGTCGATCGTCCAGACATCGACCCCGGGCGCGGCGAAACTGACATGCCTGCCTCTGTTGGCCCATCGGTAGACCCGCAGATCGGCGTCGACGCCGGTGACGGCGATCACGCCCTTGTAAGCGGCGGGATAGGCCGGCGGCGCGGCGGGTCCGAAGTTGCCCACAGCGGCGACCACCGCGATTCCTCTCTTCAGGACACGCGGCACCGATGCCGCCAACAAGGTGTTGTCGGGTCCGGAGAGACTGAGGTTGATGACTTGAACCCTTTCCCCGGCGAGCCAGTTGAGCGCCGACACCAGTTCCAGAGCGTCGACGAGCTCCCTGCCCCCGTCCTCCTCGGCCCGCAGAGCGTCGGCGAGGAAGACCTCCGCCGCGGGGATCAGGCCGGGAAACTCGCTGTCGGGCGCTCCGACCAGGATGCCGGCGACCGCCGTGCCGTGGGCGCTCGGCTTCGATGCCACACCCTCGGGGAACGAGCGGACATAGATGGCCCGATCCGCCAGGGCCGGATGAGACACGTCCACGCCGGAGTCCACCACGCCGATCCGGGCGCTGCGCCCGCAGGCGGGACCGGCCGCTTGCCAGGCCACCAGCGTGCGTTGCCGACAATGGCGCCCGGCGCATTCCGGTTCGGAGGACGAGTAGAGGTGATTGAGTGAGAAGCTGGCGTTCGGTGCCTCGCGGCGCAGGACCTCAATGGCTTCTTCCGCGCTTATGCCCACCGGTGGGCTCACCTGTGCGACCGAGAGGCCGAGTTCTCCGAAGTTCCTGACAGCAACAACCGAGTAGGAAAGGTTGCTCAAGGCCGCGAGCGTCTGGGGATCCGGATCGAGCACCAGAACCTCGCGTTCGACGACCGAGGTGCTGCCGCCTTCACTGGCCGCGGATTGGCCCTCGGTCGCTCCCGCGCTGCCATTGCCGCTATTGGCTTCTGCATCGCTGTCGGCGCCGTCCGCGCTACCGGAAGCGCCCCCGTCGCCGCCACCGTCGCCGCCACCGTCGCCGTCGCCGTCTCCATCCCCGTCGCCGTCACCGTCGCCGTCGCCATTCCCGCCGCGGCCTCCCCCGCCGGCGCCACCGCCACCGCCGGCGCTAGCGCCACCGCCACCGTCGCGACCGCCGCCACCGCCGCCACCGCCGCCGCCATCGCCATCGCCATCCCCGTCGCCATCCCCGTCGCCATCCCCGTCGCCATCCCCGTCGTCGGCGAGCGCCGGCGGGACGAGCGTACAGAGCCCGTCGGCGACGGTCTCGCCGGCGCGGTACGGCTGGCCCGTGAGGTACGCGCCAATCAGAACGGCAATGAAGAGGGATACTCGCGGCATTCCCAGGCTACAACCTCTAGGCGTATATTTTTAATCTGACGGCAATTCGGTTGCCGTACTGTAAAAGACAACGTCTTTACCAGCGGTTTAATCCCCTGAGACGAAGTCTTCTAACTGGGTTTTCTTCACTCTTGGTAAAGCTTCGCGCATTGCTGGCAGGTGTTTATCTTGGCGAATGATGTGCAAGCGGATGGCTTTGGAATAAATCTGTTCGGGAAACGTTGTCGAGGTACAGGGCCATGACCGCGTCGGAAGACATCAAGCAGCAGATGGTCGCTCTCCTTCCGCGACTGCGCCGCTTCGGTTACGCCCTGACGGGCTCGACCGAAGAAGGCGACGACGTCGTTCAAGCCGCCTTCGAGAGAGCCCTGAGCCGGCTCCATCAGTGGCAACCCGGCTCGCGGCTCGACAGTTGGATGTTTCGCATCATGCAGACCATTTGGCTCGATCAGATCAGGTCCCGCGCAGTGCGCGCCGTCTCGGTCGACCCCGACGAGCTGGCGGATCAGCCGGGATTGGACGGGCGCCGTGTTACCGAGAGCCACATCACCCTGGAGACCGTGCGGCGGGCGATACAGGAGCTGCCGGAGGACCAGAGAGTCGTTCTCGCCTTGGTCGCGGTCGATGGGCTTTCCTACAAGGAGGCGGCGGAGACGCTTCAGGTTCCCATGGGAACCGTGATGAGCAGGCTCGCCCGCGCGCGTCAGCGGATCATCAGCCAGGCCTTGGATCAAGAAGAAGAAGAGGCGCCCGGCCGGCGCCGAGCAAAGACAGGGGTGGACAGTGTTTGAACTCAACGAAGAGATGCTGATGGCCTTCGCCGACGGCGAACTGGATCCTCAGGTGATGGCCCAGGTCCGGGCGGCACTGGCCGACGACCCGGCGGCCCGCGAGCGGGTGCGCCTCTATCGCCGCACGACGCAGCTCTTGCGCCAGGCCTATGACGCACCGATGCACGAGCCCGTTCCGAAACCGCTGCTCGACGCGGTCGATCCGCGCAACGACGCCACGGGGTCCGGCGAGGTCGTCGAACTGGCCGCGCGGAAGAATTCGGACCGCCGCTGGTCGGTTAGAAGCGCGGCCTTGCCGCTCGCCGCTTCCCTCGCCCTGGTGATCGGCACCGCGGTCGGCTACCGGCTGCAGCCCGCCCCGGTTGACACCTTCGCCGGGGGCGACGGCTTCGCCGGCCGCATCGCGCTCGAGAGCCCGCTGCACAGGCTGCTCGAGACCAAGACCAGCGGAGAACCGCTGGAGTGGGCCGCCGACGAGGGGGCCAGGGTGCGCGCCCTCGCGCAGCTCACCTTCAAGAGCGCGGACGGCCAATACTGCCGGCAATACCGTGTCTCCGTTGCCGGCCACTCGCGAGCCGGCGCGACGGCGGGCATCGCTTGCCGCTCGCCCGAGGGCGGCTGGCGCAATGAGATCGTCGTCAACGTGCCCGCCGATGCCGGCGCGCCGCCTGGGGACAGCTACGTGGCCGCCGGCGGTCGCGGCGTCGAAGCGCTCGACCGATTCATCGAGCCCATCATGGCCGATCCGGCTCTGGGCGCCGACGAGGAGACCCGGGCCATCGATCTCGGCTGGCGTTAGAGCAGCATCGTCCGGCCGAGCACGAGCTTTTCGAGGGAGCGAACGAGAGTCCTTGCACCGGGACGGCCGGGGATCGATGCTGGAGCGGTTGTTCACCGCCCCAAGGCGCTCCCCATGCATCTCCAACTCTTAACCTGGCAAGAGGTCGAAGCCTATCTCAGGACGTCGACCGGCATCATCGTTCCCATCGGCTCCACGGAGCAGCACGGGCCGACTGGCTTCATCGGCACCGATGCGCTCTGCCCGGAGCTGGTCGCCCGGGGCATCGGCGACAAGCTCGAGGCCATGGTCGCGCCGACGCTCTCGATCGGGATGGCGCAGCATCACCTGGGATTCGCCGGCTCCATCACGCTTCGTCCCTCGACCCTGATGGCGGTTGTACAGGATACGGTGAACTCCCTAGCGCGCCACGGCTTCGACCGTTTCTTCTTCCTCAACGGCCACGGCGGAAACATCGCAACGGTGACGGCGGCCTTCTCAGAAGTCTACGCCGAGGCGAGCCTGGGCACCGCCGGTCACAACCGGCCGAGCCTGCGCTGTAAGCTCCAGAATTGGTGGGATTGCGAAGGCGTGAAGCGGATTTCGGCCGAGCGCTTCGCCGAGGCCGAGGGTCAGCACGCGACCGCCTCGGAGGTCTCGCTGACCTACTTCGGCTATCCGGAGCACGGCGAGCGTGTGCGCAAGGCCGAAACCACGCCGTCGATCGCACCGCTCGGGCCGATTTACGACGCCGACGACTACCGGCGCCGCTTTCCCGACGGGAGGATCGGCTCGGACCCGAAGCTCGCGACACCAGAAATCGGCGCCCTGCTCTACGAGGCCGCGGTCGAGGAGATTTCGGGCGCCTACCGGGACTTTCTCGCCGAGGGCTAGCTCCCCCTTTTCGCGGCGCTTTCCAGGAGCCTTTTTACGTCTTTGTAACGTGGCCACGCCCATAGTTGCCGGGCTTACTCCTGGAGGCGTGGATGAAGGCGGAAAACCGTCCGCTGAGCGACTGGTTTAACCGGGTGCGCACCGGACAGGTGCGCCTGCCCCGATTCCAGCGTTACGAGGTTTGGGGCCACGCCGAGGTCAGCAGTCTCTTGGAGACGGTGTTCCGCGAGCTGCCGTCCGGCGCCACGCTGCTGCTGCAGGTGGACGAGGAGGAGCAGTTCCCGAGCCGGTCGATCTCCGGCGCGCCGGACCCGACCGAGAAGTGCGAGGAGCATCTTCTCGACGGCCAGCAGCGTCTGACCGCCTTGTGGCGCTGCGTCAACGACCTCTACGACGACCGCACCTACTTCGTCTACTTCCGGGCGGACAGCGACCACGACGGTGCCGAGATGCCCTGCATCTATGGACAGGCGCGCTGGTGGAAGAACGGCATCCGCCATCCGCTGTGGTGCGACGTGCCGAGGGAGGTCCACGGCCGCGGCTACCTGCCGCTCGGCCTGATGCGGACCGACGACGACATCTTCCGCGAGATCCGCAAGTGGTGCGACCTGGCGACCGCGAACGATCTGGCCGAGAGCCGGGAGCTGGAAGACCGCATCCTGTCGATGCGAAAGCAGATGTTGAGCTACAACCTGCCCTATCTGGCCCTGCCGGCGACCACGCCCCCCGACGTCGCCCTCGACGTCTTCATCAAGCTGAACACCACGGCGGTCAAGCTCTCGACCTTCGACATCATGGTCGCCCGCTTCGAGGACGAGACCGGCCAGTCGCTGCGCCAGCTGGCCAGCCAGCTGTGCCACCAGGTCCCGGCGATCGAGCGATATCTGACCCCAGAGGACCTCATTCTGAGCGCCGCCGCCATGCGCGAGGGCCGCGCGCCGACCCAGGCCAATTACGAGCGCCTCGACCTCAAGCGGCTCCACGACGAGTGGCCGGAGCTGGTCGCCGGCGTGCGCTGGGCCGTCGGCTGCCTCGAGCAGGAGAACGTGTTCGACGAGGCGCGCCTGCCCACGGTCGCCGTCGTGCCGGTCCTGACCGCGCTCCACGCCGACGAAGCGCTCAACCTGGAGCGCAAGGCCGGCGCCAAGACGCTGATCCGCAAGTACCTCTGGCGCGCCTTCCTGACCCGGCGCTACGAGAACTCGGTATCCGGCCGGCAGCTGCAGGACCTCAACGGTCTGCGCTATGTCCTCGCCGGCCACGCCGACGAGACCGAGGTGCCGATCTTCGATCACAACCAGTTCCCCTTGCCGACCGTCGAGGAGCTTATGCTCGCCGGCTGGCCCAAGCGCCGGGACACGCTGGCCCGCGGCATTCTCGCCATCACGCTCAAGGGGGGCGCCATCGACGTCGCCGACAACGAGCCGGTCTCGGCGGGGCACATACGATTGAGGGACTATCAGCACCTCTATCCCTATGCGCTCCTCACCGGCGACGGGCAGATGCCGAACTCAGAATGCTTTCAGGCACTCAACTGCGTGCTGATGACGTGGGACCTCCAACGGTTCCTCTCCGCCCAGAAACCGCGATCCCTGTTCAAGAAGCGCGACAAAGCGGCCGACCTCAGCCGTGAAGTCATCATGGACCGTCTCGGCACCCACGCCGTTCCGATCGACCACCTGCCGCAAGAGAGCTATGCCAAGATCGGCGACCCGGACGACCGTGCGGAGAAGATACGGGTCGACTACCAGGCCTTCCTCAAGGCCCGGGCGGAACAGCTTCGCGAGGCCATCGAGGTGCTGTGCGACGGCGAGGACTGGCCCGGCGAAGGCGCCGCCCGCCGCCCGGCGAAGAAGACCCGGGCGGCATCTTGATCCCTGCGTGAATTAACTGGCCTGCGTCAGGAACCGTCAGTTTCCGGCGTGTCGCGATAGCTCGGTTTTTGTCTCGCAAGCAAGCCCGCTGTAGCCTGCCTGCTATTGGCGCTCCCACGATAGGGCTGAAGTATGGGACCCAGGATCTACAGGGTCGCGGAAATCGGGAAGGGATTTTTGGGCATCATGGCAAAGCCGACGGCCGGCGATGACGCGGCTGCGGCCTTCGCCGAAATCGCGGCGGCCGGGATCATGCAAGTCGCGTCGCTTCTCGAGGAAGCGGAAGCGCAACGACTCGGCCTCGGCCAGGAAGCTGCGCTTTGCCAGGCACACCAGATGCGTTTCGCCGCCTTTCCAATTCCCGACTTCGGCCTGCCCGGATCTCTCGAGGGTTTCGCGGCCTTCACCTCGGATCTCTGCTGCGACATCGCAAAGGGGATCAATACGGCCGTGCACTGCCGCGGCGGCATTGGCCGGTCCGGCCTTACCGCTGCCGGGGTCCTTCTGCACGCCGGTCTGGAGCCGGAAGACGCCTTCCGGATGATCTCCGAAGCGCGGGGCGCGCGCGTGCCCGAGACCCAGCAACAGCATGACTGGCTGATCAATAACAGGCACCGGATCCAAGCGTGGAAGCGCGTCTCCCCGAACACGGAAAGCCTCGATGTACCAGATCGATGATAAGGACAGGGTGCGGAAGCTTTCCGGCGTGCCCCGGCCTGATGTCGGGGCGCCGCTGCCGGTCGTCCTGGCGTCGGAAGGAAACCTGGATCTGGTTTACCGGGTCGACGATCCCGATTCGAAGACGGACCAGGCGACCGACGCCAAGGTCGGCAGCTGTCACGGCAAGCCGGTCGTGCTTCGCGTCCTGTCGGGCGCCATGCACCAGGAGGGCGGGATCTTCTTTCGCAGCGCGAAAGGCGTCTGGCTGGCCGACCAGGTGCCGGCGCGTTACCTCGAGCTTCCCTAAGCGATCCCGACCGGCTTGGCCTTGGCCAGGCGGTCGAACTCCATCAGGGTCTCGACCAGCGCGGGCAGGTCCTTGAGGTGGATCATGTTGGGACCGTCGGAGGGCGCGTTGTCAGGGTCCTGGTGGGTCTCCATGAAGACCGCGGCGACACCGACCGAGACGGCGGCGCGGGCCAGGACAGGCACGAACTCGCGCTGCCCGCCGGACGCCGTGCCCTGCCCGCCCGGCTGCTGGACCGAGTGGGTTGCGTCGAAGACCACGGGGCAGCCGGTCTGGGCCGCCATGATGGGCAGGGAACGCAGGTCGGTCACCAGGGTGTTGTAGCCGAACGAGGCGCCGCGCTCGCAGACCATCACCTTGTCGTTGCCCGAGTCCTTCAGCTTGGCGGCGACGTTCTTCATGTCCCAGGGGGCCAGGAACTGGCCCTTCTTCACGTTGATCGCCCGGCCGGTCTTGGCGGCCGCGACGAGCAGGTCGGTCTGACGGCAGAGGTATGCCGGAATCTGCAGCACGTCGACCGCTTCCGCCGTCGGCGCGCACTGGTCCGGCTCGTGGACGTCGGTGAGGACCGGACAGCCGTAGGTCTCGCGCACCTCGGCGAAGATCGGCAGGCCCTTCGCCATGCCGATGCCCCGCTTGCCAGTGAGGCTGGTGCGGTTGGCCTTGTCGAATGACGTCTTGTAAATCAGCCCGATACCGAGGTTTTTTGCCATCTCGGTCAAAGCATGGCTGATCTCGAGCGCATGTTCGCGGCTCTCCATCTGGCAGGGTCCCGCGATCAGGACGAAGGGCCGGTCGTTGGCGATCTTCAAGTCGCCGACTTCGACGGTGGTGTTGGCAGCGCCGTTGGTGCTCACCTTCTCGCTCCGCTTACATCAGCCGCGACTGCTCGACCGCCGCCTTCACAAACGACGTGAAGAGCGGGTGGGGCTCGAACGGCTTGGATTTCAATTCGGGGTGAAACTGGACGCCGACAAACCAGGGGTGCGACGGCAGCTCCACGATCTCCGGCAGTTCGCCGTCGGGCGACATGCCCGAGAAACGCAGGCCCGCCTCTTCCAGCGCCTTGCGGTAGTTGATATTGACCTCATAGCGGTGGCGGTGGCGTTCGGAGATCTCACGGACGCCGAAGATCTCGTGGGCCCGGCTGCCCTGTTCCATGACGCAGGGGTAGGCGCCCAGGCGCATGGTCCCGCCCAGGTCTCCCTCGGCGCTGCGCCGCTCTACGGTGTTGTCCCGGGTCCACTCGGTCAGGAGCCCGACCACCGGATCCTTGCACGGACCGAACTCGGTCGAGCCGGCGCCCTTGAGGCCAGCAAGCGATCGGGCGGCCTCGACCACGGCCAGCTGCATGCCGAAGCAGATGCCGAAATAGGGCACCCGGTGCTCGCGAGCGAAGCGGACCGCGGCGATCTTGCCTTCCGAACCCCGCTCGCCAAAGCCGCCGGGCACGAGGATGCCGTGCACCCCCTGCAACTCTTCGGTCATGCCGTCCTGCTCGAAGATCTCCGAGTCCAGCCAGTTGACATTGACCTTCAGGTTGTTGGCGATCCCGCCGTGAGCCAAGGCCTCGGCCAGTGACTTGTAGGCATCGATCAGGCTGGTGTACTTGCCGACAACACCTATGGTTACCTCGCCGTCCGGCCGCCGAATCCGCTCTATCACCTGATCCCAGGCCGAGAGGTCGGGCTCGGCTTCGGGCAGGCCGAAGTGGCGGCAGACCTCGGTGTCGAGGCCCTCGGCATGATAGGCGCGCGGTACGGCGTAGATCGTGTCGACGTCGAGCGCCTGGATCGCGGCCTCGGGCCGAATGTTGCAGAACAGCGCGATCTTGCGCCGGGTGTCCTCCGGGATCCGGTGCTCCGTCCGGCAGACCACGATGTCGGGCTGGATGCCGACGCTCTGCAGCTCCTTGACCGAATGCTGGGTCGGCTTCGACTTGAGCTCGCCCGCCGAGGCGATGTAGGGCAGCAGGGTCAGGTGAATGAAGAGGCTGTTCTCCCGGCCCATCTCGTTGCCCAGCTGGCGGATCGCCTCGAGGAACGGCAAGCCCTCGATGTCACCCACCGTGCCGCCGATCTCGCAGACGATGAAGTCCTCGTCCGTGACTCCGCTGAGAACGAACTCCTTGATGGCGTCGGTCACGTGGGGAATGACCTGGACCGTCGCGCCGAGATAGCTGCCGCGCCTCTCCCGCGCGATCACCTGGGAATAGATCTGGCCCGTGGTCACGTTGTCGCCCTTGCGCGAGGGCACACCCGTGAAGCGCTCGTAGTGGCCTAGGTCGAGGTCGGTCTCGGCGCCGTCATCGGTGACGTAGACCTCGCCGTGCTGGTAGGGGCTCATGGTGCCCGGGTCTACGTTGAGGTAGGGATCCAGCTTGCGCAGCCGAACCTTGAATCCGCGCGCCTGAAGCAAGGCGCCGAGCGCCGCGGCGGCGAGACCTTTCCCCAAGGAGGAGACCACGCCGCCGGTGACAAAAATAAAACGCGCCATGGAGCGTCACTATCGTCGGATTCGGTTGCTCCGAGCAAGCCCGAGCCCGCCCGCGAACGAAGTCTTCACGCCTGCGCCTATTCGACGGGTACGGCCGGTCCGGCCGGCGCCTGGGGTTCCGGCACGGCCGGCGCGGTGATCGGCAGGTCGTCGGTGATCGAGCGGCCCCGATCGGTCTGACTCTCGATCCACGCCAGGAGCATGCTCGTGGCCATGAAACAGGCTGCCAGGATCGCCGTCGTGCGGGTCAGGACGTTCTTGGTCGAGCTGCCCGAAAGAAACCCGCCCATGCCGCCGCCACCGCCGCCGCCGCCACCGATGCCCAGACCGCCGCCCTCGCTGCGCTGCAGCAGGACGACGCCGATCATGGCAAGGGCCAGCAACAGATGGATTACCAGTAAAACAGCCGTCATGGGGTGCCTTTCGATCGCGGGCCTGTCCCGGCCGGCGGGCCTTCCGGCCACGCAGGAATTCGCTGAGCGCTATGTAGTCGTTTCGGCCAGCAAAGACCAGCCCGCATTTCGGCCCCGCGGGCTCAGCCCCTTCGGGTCCGGGCGCTCGATTCGAGCCTGCCCCGATCCCCCTTCCCGGGCCTAAGCGGCGCGCGCGGCGATCGCCAGGAAGTCGTCCGCCTTGAGGCTCGCGCCGCCGATCAGGGCGCCGTCCACGTTGGGCACCGCGAGCAGTTCGGCGGCGTTTTCCGGCTTGACCGAACCGCCGTAGAGGATCCGGACGGCCGCGGCTGCGTCGCCGCCGAGCAGGTCTGCCAGTCCCGCACGGATCCCCTCGTGGACCGACGCAACGTCCGCAGGTGTCGCAGTCTTGCCCGTCCCGATCGCCCAGACCGGTTCGTAGGCGATGACCAGGGACGCGCCGTCGGTCGCGACAAGGGAAGAGCGGAGCTGATCCCCCACGACCGCCATGGCCCTGCCCGCCTCGCGCTCGGCCTCGGTCTCTCCGATACAGACGATAGGGCAGAGACCCGCGGCGAGCGCGGCGGCCGCCTTGGCCTGGACCTGAGCGCTGGTCTCGCCGTGGTCCTGCCGCCGCTCCGAGTGGCCGACGATCACGTAGCTGCAGCCGACGTCCCTCAGCATGGCGGCGGAGATGTCTCCGGTGTGGGCGCCCGACTGCGCCGGGTGGCAGTCCTGGCCGCCCAGGGCGACGGCGCTGTTCTTCAGAGCGGCGGCGACCGGCAGGAGCAGCTGCGCCGGCGGGCAAACGAGCAGCTCGCAGGCCGGGCCGGCCTCCGCCGCGCGCGTCGCGATCGCCCCGGCGAGGGCCTGTGCGTCGGCCAGCAGGCCGTTCATCTTCCAGTTGCCGGCGATGAGCTTGTTTCTAGCCACCCAGTTTCCCCCCTGCACGCTCGGAGCCGCCCCCTGCCCCGGTTCTACCTAACACGGCCCCATTCCCGTGGCCAGCGCCCGACCAGTCGCTGCCAAGCCTTTGTTCTCGCAGCGAAGTGAGTAAATGCGCCTTGCCGGGCTTTTCGGCGGTCCCTAAGATGCCGCGCTTCCGCGCAGCGAGCCTCTTCCCGGTCAAGGAACGCGCCTACGATGCTGATTCAGATGCGATCGAAGATCGCCAAGGTCTTCATGTTCTTCCTGTTCGGAATTCTGATCCTCAGCTTCGCGGTCTGGGGCATCGAGGATGTCTTTCTGAACCGCGGCCAGGATGCCGTGATCGCAGAGGTCGGCGACACCGAGGTCCAGCAGACCGAGTTCGCGCGTCTGCTGAACCGGGAAATGAACATCCTGCGACGCCGTTTCGGCGGCCAGTTCGACATCACGCTGGCCCGGTCCCTCGGCCTCGTCGACCAGGTCATCGATCAGCTCGTGACCCGCGCCATGTTCGAGCAGCAGGCCAAGGACATGGGCCTTACCGTGACCGAGGATCAGATTCGCCAGCGCATCCTCGAGGAGCCGGCCTTTCAGAACAGCCTTGGCGATTTCGAACGAGGCCGTTTCCAGCAGGTCCTCGCCAACAACAACCTCACCGAACAGCAATACGTCCGCAGCCTCGGTCTCGCTATCGGACAGCAGCAGATCGTCGAGGCCGTGAGCGGGGCGAGCGAAGCGCCGCAGGACCTGGCGACGGCGCTCTATCTCTTCGAGCAGGAACGGCGGATAGCCGAGATCATCGAAGTACCCCTCGCCGAGCTGCCGGAAGACGTGGCGCCGACGGATGAAGATCTGATGGCGCTCTACGAGGCGAACACGCCGTCTTTCCAAGCGCCGGAGTACCGGACTCTCGTCTTTCTAGCGCTTGACGCCGAAGGTATCGCCGAGGGCATCGAGATCACGGAAGAGGTTCTCCGGGTCGAGTTCGAGCTGCGCCGCGCGGACTTCAGCCAGCCGGAGCGGCGAACCATCGAGCAGATGGTCTTCAGCTCCGAAGAGGAGGCCCGAACGGCAGAGGAGCGCATGTCGGGCGGCGAGGACTTCGCCGCGGTCTCGCAGAACCTCCTGGAGCGCGACCCGGTCGGTCTCGGCCAGTTGTCGGAAGCGGAGCTCTCCCAGCAGCTTCCCGCGGTCGTCGATGTGGTCTTCGCGCTCGACGAAGGCGCGGTCAGCGCTCCGGTGCAGAGCCCCTTCGGCTGGCACCTGATGCGGGTGCTCAGGATCGATCCGGAGCGCGAACCGACCTTCGAAGAGGCGCGGGCCGAGCTGTCACAGGACCTGGCCATGCGCGAGGCGGTCGATGCCATGCTGGAACTGGCGGACAGTCTGGATGACGAACTGGCCGCCGGCGCCTCGATCGAAGAGGCGGCCAGCACCATCGACCTCCCCGTGCGCACCTTGCCGGCTGTCGATCGCTCGGGCCAGGACAAGCAAGGCGAGCGCGTGGCCGGCCTGCCGACCGGCGCGGAATTCATGCAGACCGCGTTCCAGACCGAGCCGGGAGAGACCAGCCTGCTGACCGCGACCCGCGACGGCAATTACTTCGTGCTGCGGGTCGATGGAATCACCGACTCGACGACGCGCCCCTTCGAGGAGGTGCGGAGCGATGTGCTCGAGATCTGGCGGGGCGAGGAGCGCGACCGGCGAACCCAGGAACGGGCCGAAGGCCTTGCCGAGCGGGCCCGCGAGGGTGTCGAGCTCTCGGCCATCGCCGAGGGCGAGAGCCTGGTCGCCTCGACCACCGAGCCCCTGATCCGGGACCCGCGCCAGACCGAGAGCGGCGCGGCGCGGGCGATCGCCGCCCAGCTGTTCGACATGGCCCAGGGCGACATCGCCGTCGTGGCCACACCCGAGGGCCAGGCGGTCGCCAAGCTTACCCAGATCCAGAGCGCGGATGCCGCGGCCGATCCCGATGCGGTCGAGCGCCTGAAGGCGCAACTTGCAGAGGATCTCCAGAACGATCTCTTGGCGGGCTTCGTCTCGACGATGCGGAACGAATTGGGCGTCACGATCGACCAGCGGGCCGTCGAGAACGCGATCCCGACCTACTAGGGCCTGTTGGCACTCACGTCGCGCTTCTGGTCCGAGTGAAATCGGCCTGCTGTTAGGCGCGAGGAGGAAGGACATGCCGAGCATATTCGACGACAAGCAACGCGGCAGGAGGCCGATTTCGCCGGATCCCTTCGGGACGGGGCGCAAATGCGCTCCCGCCAGGAGCGCGCCGTGAATGTCAACAGGCCCTAGCCCATGAAGCCGGTCCCCGATATCGAGCGCTTTTCGGCGCTCTATGCGGCCGGCAAAGCCCAAGTCGTGTCGACCAAGCTGGTTGCCGACCTGGAGACGCCGGTGTCGGCCTTTCTGAAACTTGCCGACGGGCGGCGCTACGCCTGCCTTTTCGAATCGGTCGAGGGCGGCGTCACCATCGGCCGCTACTCGTTCATCGGCCTGAAGCCCGACGTGATCTGGCGCTGCCGCGGCGGGCAGGCGGAGATCAACCGCAAGGCGCGCAACGACCTGGAGGCCTTCGAGACCGAAGCGCTGCCCGCGCTGGAGAGCCTGAGGCGCCTGATCGAGGAGTCGCGGATCGACCTGCCTGATGCGCTGCCGCCCATGGCGGCCTGCCTGCTCGGCTATATGGGCTACGACACGGTCCGCCTCATGGAGCGCCTGCCGGCCGAGAATCCCGACAAGCTCGGACTGCCCGACGGGCTGTTCTTCCGCCCCACCGTCATCTGCGTGTTCGACCGGGTCGAGGACCAGGTGACGGTCTTCACCCCGGTGCGTCCGCGGGACGGCGTCGACGCCGAAGCCGCCTATGAAGAGGCCTGCGCCCGCCTGGCCGATATCGTCGGAGATTTCGAACGCTCCCTGCCCTATCGACGGGAGCCGCTCGAACGCCGCCAGGACCTGCCGCAACCAACGTCGAACATGACACGCGAAGCCTTCTGCAAGATGGTCCGGCGCGGCAAGGAGTACATCTTCGCGGGTGACGTCTTCCAGGTCGTGCTGTCGCAGCGCTTCGCGCTGCCCTTCAAGCCGCCGCCCTTTGCGCTCTACCGCGCGCTTCGGCGACTCAACCCCTCGCCCTTCCTGTTCTATCTCGACCTCGACCAGTTCTCTGTGGTCGGCTCCAGTCCCGAGATCCTGGTCCGCCTGCGCAACGGCAGGGTGACCATCCGGCCGATCGCCGGGACACGCTGGCGCGGGGCCGACGAGGCGGAGGACCGACGACTGGGGGAAGAGCTGCTGGCAGACCCCAAGGAACTGGCCGAGCATCTGATGCTGCTCGATCTGGGCCGCAACGACGTCGGCCGGGTGGCGAAAATCGGTACCGTGGAGGTCACGCAGCGCAACCTGATAGAGCGCTACAGCCACGTCATGCACATCGTCTCCAACGTCGAGGGCGAGCTGGACCCGAAGTACGGTGCCATGGACGCGATGATTGCGGGCTTTCCCGCAGGCACGGTGTCCGGCGCGCCCAAGGTCCGGGCTATGGAGATCATCGAGGAGCTGGAGCCCGAGCGTCGGGGCATCTACGCCGGCTCGGTAGGCTACTTCGGCGCCGGCGGCGCCATGGACACCTGCATCGCGCTCAGGACCTCCGTGGTGAAGGACGGCGTGGTCTACATCCAGGCAGGCGGCGGTATCGTCGCGGACAGCGACCCGGAAGCGGAGTACCAGGAGAGCTGTAACAAGGCCCAGGCCCTGGTCCGGGCTGCGCAGGAAGCCGTTCGTTTCGCCGCCGACCGGAGCTAGAAAACTACTCCGCCCCCGTGGCCTTGGCCGAAGCAGCCATGGCCCGCTCTACCACCGTGGTCAGGGGCACGAGAACGAAGCCGCGGCGCGTCGCTTCGGGGATCCACTGTTGCAGGACGTCGAGGGTGGCGTCGTGGGGATGGGCGATGCCGATCGCTTCGCCGCGGCGCCGGGCGACGCGTTCCAGCTTGCGCAGCTGCGACCAGATCGATCGTTCGTCCTCGGGCGTGTTGTCGATGAAGATATCGCGACCGGCGTGGGGAACCCCGAGGCGGCTGGCCAGGTTGACGCCCACGCTGGAGCCCGCGGTCAGGGAATCGAGGAACAGAAGGCCGCGCGACTTCAGGGCAGCCATCACCTGAGCCATGCCGAGCAGCGAGGTGGTGAAGCGGCTGCCCATATGATTGTTGATCCCGACGTAGCCCTCGAAGCGCCCGAGCGCCCAGTCCAGGCGCCGCTCCAGCTCGTCTTCCGGGAGCCCAACCAGGAGCGCGTTCGGACCCGGATCCCAGCGCAGGTCCTTCGGCTCCATGGGCACGTGCACCAGGAGTTCGTGACCGGCGTCCCGCGCCTGCCTGGTCAGGCCCTCGAGCCCCTCGGCATAGGTCAGGAAGGAGAGGGTCAGAGGCGCCGGCAGGGCGATGGCCCGGCGGGAATTGATCCGGTTGAGGCCGAGGTCGTCGATCACCAGCGCGATAACCGGGCGGCCGCCAAGCCCCGTCACGGAGACGGAGTGACGCTGCCAAAGGGGATCGGTTTCCACGTGGGCATCCGGGACGACGACGCCGAGGGAGTCGTCGGTGATCGGGTAGTCGTAGGCCACCTCGGTCTCATCGGCGGGGATCACCGCGTGGATAATGCCGAGCGGCTCGGGCTCCCCGACCATATCTCCCGTGCTCTTCGAGGCCGGCAAGGGAACCGGGTCCAACGGCGCCGCCGGTTCAGCCGGCCCGGCAGGCGCACGAGCCGCCTCGAGGATGACCTGCGCCGGCAGCAGCGCATCGGCACCCGCTACGCTGGCCGCTGCGAGACCACTCTCCGGCGAGGGTATCTGCCGCTCCGAGCTGGAGCCGCTCTCCGTGCCCATCACGGCGCCGACGAGCAGGCCGACACCGGCGGCTGCCAGCGCGACCACAAGCGAGCCCAGCGCGCCCTGCGGGCGGCCTGAAGCCCAGCGCTGTCCAGTAAACAGGGTCCGGGCGCGGCGCGCCGACTTGGGGTTGATCTCGGAGGCGGGCATGAAGACCGGCTAGGTGGGGCTGACGCTGTTAACTATACGGTAGATTCGCGATCACCCAAGTTTTCTTCCACGGGAATCGACGGTATAGCGAGCTTATGGTTAATTAATTCTGCGGTCTTGTGCCTTTTACGTGTCCTTATAGTTGGATTTCTCTTTAGGCGTCTCGCTTGCCTCGTTCCTGACCTCCGCCAGATCTCGAAGAATCGGACAATCGGGACGCTCGTCGCCCTGGCAGCGGTCGACCAGGTCGGTCAGGGCGGCCTTCATGGCCGTGAGCTCGGCGATCTTGGCATCGATCTCGATCAGATGGCGATTGGCCAGATCTTTGACTTCCGCGCTGGAGCGCTTCTTGTCGCGCCACAGAGCCAGCAGCCGCGCGACGTCGTTGACCGCGAAGCCGAGCCGCCGGGCGCGGCGAATGAAGCGCAGCGTTTCGATATCCCGACGTTCATAGCTCCTGTATCCCGACTCGGTGCGCCGAGCCGGGCCGATCAGACCGATCGACTCATAGTAACGGATCGTCTTAGCGGGAACCCCCGACTGGCTCGCGGCTTGGCCGATATTTATAGTCCAGCCTCCTTCACAGTCTAACTTGGCGCAAGCGCAGGGCGTTGGCGATCACCGACAGGGAGCTCAGGCTCATGGCCGCCGCCGCGATCATGGGGTTCAGCGTGAGACCGATCAGCGGATACAGCAGCCCGGCCGCGACGGGCACCGCAAGGCCATTGTAGCAGAAGGCAAGAAAGAGGTTCTGGCGGATGTTCGTGAGTGTGGCGCGGCTCAATCGGCGGGCCCGAAGCACGCCGCGGAGATCGCCCTTGATCAGGGTTACGTCGGCGCTGGCGATCGCGGCGTCGCTGCCGCTGCCCATGGCGAGCCCGACATGAGCCTGGGCCAGGGCGGGCGCGTCGTTAATGCCGTCGCCGGCCATCGCGACCAAGCGTTCCTGGTCCTGGAGGGCCCGCACCAGCCGTAGCTTGTCGGCGGGCAGCACCTCCGCCTCGATCCGATCGATGCCGAGTCGTCCTCCGACCGCTGCCGCGGCCTCGGCGGTGTCGCCGGTCATCATCACTATCGTGACACCGTCTCGGCGCAGCCCGCGCAGCGCCTCCTCCGTCGTGGCCTTGATCGGATCGGCCAGGGTGAAGAGGCCGGCGACCTCGTCGCCGACGCTGAGGATCACCGCCGTCTCGCCCTCGGCGGTGAGGTCCGCAAGAATCTCATGGATGTCGCTCGTGTCGACCGACAGGGTCCGCATCATCGCCGCGTTGCCGAGCGCCGCCGGCGTGCCTTTCACCACGCCCCGCACACCGCGGCCGGGCTCTGTCTCGACGGAAGCGACCGGCGACAAGCCAATCCCGGCGTCCCGCGCGGCCCGCAGGAATGCCTCCGCCAGGGGGTGCTCGCTGCCCTGCTCAAGACTGGCGGCGATCGCCAAGACCGCCTCCTCTGACCTGCCCCCGAGCGTCACTGTCCGCGTCAGGCGGGGGCGGCCCTCGGTCAGGGTTCCGGTCTTGTCGACCACCAGCGTGTCGACCCGTTCAAGGGTCTCCAGCGCTTCGGCGTTCTTGATCAGGACGCCGGCACCGGCGCCGCGTCCGGATGCCACCATGATCGACATCGGCGTCGCCAGTCCCAGGGCGCAGGGACAGGCGATGATCAGGACCGCGATCGCACTGATCATGGCGTGAGCCAGTCGCGGCTCCGGACCGAACCAGGCCCAGAGTGCAAAGGCGAGCAGCGCGATCGCCACGACCGCCGGCACGAAATAGCCGGACACCCGGTCGGCCAATCTCTGGATTCGCGCACGGCTGCGCTGCGCCTCACCGACCATGCGGACGATCTGTGCCAGCAGCGTTTCCCCGCCGACCCGTTCTGCCGCCATGACGAAGCCGCCGGTGCCGTTCAAGGTGCCGCCGATCACGCCATTGCCCGGCCCCTTCTCGACCGGTATGGGCTCGCCCGTGATCATCGATTCGTCGATGCTGCTCCGCCCCTCGAGGATCCGTCCATCGGCAGGGACTCGCTCGCCCGGGCGCACCCTCAGCCGGTCGCCCACCTCCAGCGCGTCGAGCGGGACATCTTCCTCGCTGTCGGCGCCGATGCGGCGCGCCACTCTCGGTGCCAAGGCGAGCAGAGCGCGCAACGCCGTGGTCGTTCTTGCCCGCGCCTTTAGCTCCAGAACCTGACCGAGCAGCACTAAGGTCACGATGACGGCCGCCGCCTCGAAGTAGAGCGGTACCGAACCCGATTCGCCTCGGAACGTCGCAGGGAACAACTCGGGGACGAGCAGCGCCATCAGGCTGGCCAGGTAGGCGGTCCCGGCGCCCAGCGCGATCAGGGTGAACATATTGAGCTGGCGTGTCCTGAGCGAGACCCAGCCGCGCTCGAAGAGCGGCCAGCCGGCCAAGACCGCGACGCTCGCCAGAACGCCTTGGAGCCATCCCGACCAGGCTTCGCCGATGAAAGCGGCAGCCGGAACCATGTCCGACATCGCCACGACAACAACCACCAGCGTCGGCGGAAAGGCGAGCCAGAGCCGTCGCGTCATCTCGGCCAGTTCAGGACTGGCGCCGCTGTCCTCGGCGGGGTCGGCGGGCTCGAGGGCCATGCCGCAGGACGGGCAGGCGCCCGGCCCCTCGTTCTCCACTTCGGGACACATCGGACAGATGAACAGGCCCGGGCGCCCGGGTGCCGCGCGCCGCACGCTCGCGCCGGCATGATGCCCGCAAGAGCCCGGCGCGTGGCAGCGTGGGCTCTCGCCGGCGTGTTCCAGCGCCCCTTCCAGGGCGCGAGATTCGTTTCCCTGCCTTGTCATGCGCCCGATATGAGGCTTCCAGTAACTAGAAGGTCAAGCCCGCGATCGCCTTGGTCCCTCGGCTTTCACCGCCTGGGCCTTGCTGATATAACCGGAGCAGCCGCTAGGCGCGGCTCCAGGCTTACGCTTCTAACGTTTTGATATGTTTCTCTTAATCGACAACTACGACAGCTTCACTTACAACCTCTTCCATTTCCTCGGAGAGCTTGGCGCCGAGGTTACCGTGAAGCGGAACGACGCCCTGGGGGTGGCCGAGGCACTGGCGATGGAACCCCAGGGAATCGTTCTCTCTCCGGGTCCCTGCGATCCTGATCAGGCGGGCATCTGCCTGGACCTGGTCGAGGCGGCGGCCGGCCAGCGGCCAATCCTGGGGGTCTGTCTCGGCCACCAGGCGATCGGACAGGCTTTCGGCGGCCGGGTCGTGCGCGCACCGAGCCCGATGCACGGCAAGACCAGCGAGGTCCGCAACACCGGAGAAGGCGTTTTCCAGGGTTTGCCCGAACGCTTCGAGGCGACCCGCTACCATTCCCTGACCGTCGAGCGGGACAGCCTGCCGGATTGCCTCGAGATCACGGCGGAGTGCGACGAGGGCGTCATCATGGGGTTGCGCCACAAGGAACTCCCGGTTCATGGCGTCCAATTCCATCCGGAGAGCATCGCCACCGAACACGGCCACGCCCTGCTGAAGAACTTCCTGACAATCGCCGGGAAGAACGATGTCTGAGCGGTCGAAACCGACGGGCACGCGGAGTCCGGGCCCGTGACCGGTGACATGAGCAACCTCAAGGAGCTTCTGGGCCAGGTCGCGACCGGCCAAGTGCTGACCGAGGTGCAGGCCGAGCGGGCCTTCGACATCATCATGTCGGGCGATGCCACCCCGGCTCAGATGGGCGCCTTCCTGATGGCGCTGCGTGTGCGCGGAGAGAGCGTTGCCGAGATCACCGGCGCGGTCCGCGCCATGCGGGGCAAGATGCTGACCATCGAGGCGCCAGCTGACGCGATCGATGTCTGCGGAACCGGCGGCGACGCCTCGGGCACCTACAATATCTCGACCGCCAGCCAATTCGTCATCGCCGCCTGCGGCGTACCGGTCGCCAAGCACGGCAACCGGGCCCTCTCGTCCAAGAGCGGCGCCGCCGACGTGCTGGCGGCCCTGGGTGTCAATATCGAGGCAGACCTGCGCCTGGTCGAGAAGGCGCTTAGGGAGGTCGGCACTTGTTTCCTCATGGCACCGCGGCACCACAGCGCCATGCGCCACGTCGGCCCCACCCGGGTCGAGTTGGGCACCCGGACGATCTTCAATCTCATGGGGCCCCTGTCGAACCCGGCGCGGGTCAAGCGCCAGCTCGTCGGCGTCTTCTCGCCGGACTGGATAGAGCCCATGGCCCAAGTGTTGAAGGGGCTCGGCCACGAGGCGGCCTGGGTGGTGCACGGCGCCGACGGACTTGACGAGCTGTCCACGACCGGCCCGTCGCAGGTCGCCCAGCTCAAGGACGGGGCGGTGACCACCTTCGAGGTGAGCCCGGAGGACGCCGGCCTGCCGACGGCCACGCTGGACGATCTGGCCGGCGGCGACGCCGCCCGGAACGCCGAGGCGCTGAAGGCCGTCTTGCAGGGCGAAGCGGGTCCCTACCGGGATATCGTGCTCTACGGCAGCGCGGCGGCCCTGGTGGTGGCCGGCAAGATCGAAGACTTGAAGCTTGGCGTCGCCATGGCAAAAGACGCGATCGACAGCGGCCGGGCCGCCAAGGTGCTGGAGGGGCTGGTGGCGGTCACCAACGAAGGAGCGGACGCGTGAGCGATGTCCTGGAGCGGATCTGCGCCGACAAGCGGGCCGCGGTCGAAGCGGCGAAGGCGCGGGTCGGCCTCGCGCAGCTCGAGGCATCGGCGCGCGAAGCCGGGCCGGTCCGCGGCTTTCGCCAGCGCCTGATCGCGCGGTCGGCCGAGGGCGCGCACGCCCTGATCTGCGAGATCAAACGGGCCTCGCCGAGCAAGGGGCTGATCCGGGCGGACTTCGATCCGGCCCGGCTTGCCCGGGATTACGAGCGGGGCGGCGCCGCCTGTCTTTCCGTCTTGACCGACGAGCCCTACTTCCAGGGCAGCGACGCCCATCTGGTCGACGCGCGGCACGCCGCAAGGCTGCCCGTCCTGCGCAAGGACTTCATGCTCGACCCCTACCAGATCGTCGAATCGAGGGCGGTCGGCGCCGACTGCATCCTGCTGATCATGGCCGCGCTCGACGACGGCCAGGCGGCGGAGCTGGAGGCCTGCGCCCGGGACTGGGAGATGGACGTGCTGATCGAAGTCCACGACCGGGAGGAACTGGAGCGCGCGCTCGCGCTCGCGTCGCCGCTGATCGGCATCAACAACAGAAACCTCAAGACCCTGGCGGTCGACCTGGCGACCTGCGAGGCGCTGGCTCCGCAAGTTCCGGCCGACCGGCTGGTGGTCGCGGAGAGCGGCCTCTACGAGCCGGCGGATCTGGCCCGGGCCTACGCGGCCGGCGCCCGGGCTTTCCTGATCGGCGAATCCCTGATGCGCCAAGACGACGTCGCGGCGGCGGCGGCGCGCCTGGTGAAGCGCCAGTCGGTTCCGGCCGGCTGACCGCCCCGAGATGCCGCGCCTCACCCACTTTGACGCGGAAGGCAAGGCCGTGATGGTCGACGTCTCGGCCAAGGCCGAAACCACGCGGGTGGCCGTCGCCAAGGGCGCGGTCTACATGGCCGCGGAAACCCTCGCCTTGATCCGCGACGGCGGCGTGCAGAAGGGCGACGTGCTCGCCGTGGCCCGGCTCGCGGGCATCATGGGTGCCAAGCGGACGGCGGAGCTGATCCCGCTCTGCCACCCCCTGCCGATCACTTCGGTCGAGCTCGACCTGCAGCTGGACGAGGCGCGCAACGCGGTCGACATCGCCGCGACCTGCAAGGTCACGGGGAAGACGGGCGTCGAGATGGAAGCCCTGACCGCGGTCTCGGTCGCGGCCCTGACGATCTACGACATGTGCAAGGCGGCGGACCGCGCCATGCGCATCGGCGACATCCGCCTGACGCATAAATCCGGCGGCAAGTCAGGCACCTACGAGGCGTCTTGATGATCCCCGTCGAGGATGCGCTGGCCCGTGTCACAGCGGCGGTCGAGCCGCTCGAGACCGAATTGGTGAGCCTCTCCGAAGGTCTCGACCGCGTCCTTGCCGAAGATCTTCACGCCCGTGTCACTCAGCCACCCTGCCCGGTATCGTCGATGGACGGCTATGCGGTCAGGAGCGTGGACCTCGCGAAACCGCCGGTGACGCTGACCATGGTCGGCGAGGTCGCCGCGGGCGGGCGCCACGATGAAGCCCTCGCGGCGGGCCAGACCGTCCGAATCTTTACCGGCGCACCCCTGCCCCCGGACGCCGACGCAGTGGTGATCCAGGAAGACGTGACCGCCGAGGGAACCCGGGTCACCTTCCCGGAACCGGTTGCCGCAGGCCGCTTCGTCAGGCCCGCGGGCCTCGACTTCAAGGCGGGAGAACTCGGCCTCCCGGCCGGCCGCCGCCTGTCGCCGCGCGATATCGGCTTAGCCGCGGCCATGAACGTGCCGTGGCTCACGGTGCATCGCCGGCCCCGCATCGCCGTGCTCTCCACCGGCGACGAGCTGGTCCTGCCCGGCACGGCGCCGGGTCCGAGCGAGATTGTTGCCTCCAACGGCTTCTCGCTCTCGGCCTTCGTCCGCCTCTGCGGCGCCCAGCCGCTCCATCTCGGCATCGCCGAGGACTCGCCCGAGGCGCTGCGTAGCCGCCTCGAAGCGGCCCGTGGTGCCGACCTTCTGGTGACCTCGGGTGGCGCGTCGGTCGGAAAGCACGACATCGTCGGAAGCGTCCTCGAGTCGCTCGGCATGGAACTCGACTTCTGGCGGATCGCGATGCGCCCGGGCAAGCCTCTGATGTTCGGGCGCATGGGGGCGCTCCCCGTGCTCGGCCTGCCCGGGAACCCGGTCTCCAGCCTGGTCTGCGCCGAACTCTTCCTCAAGCCAGCGATCGACATCATGCGGGGCTGCCGGGACGAGCCGCACCGCACCCGGCGCGCCACGCTGGCCGGCGGCCTCGCCGCCAACGACCGGCGCCAGGACTACTTGCGCGCGCGTCTGCGCGAGGAAAACGGGCAACTCCTGGCCGAACCTTTCGAGCGCCAGGACAGCGCCATGCTGGCCGTTCTGGCGGAAGCCGACTGCCTGATCGTGCGGCCGCCTCACGCGCCTGCCGCCGAGGCCGGAGAACCGGTCGACATCCTGCCGCTTTCGGGCTGCTTTCCCGCAGGTTAAGGGGACAAAGTTGTGGCGCGGTGCGATCAAGGCCGCCGTAAGCTTGACGTCTGAAAAGAACTAAACTAGAACATGCGCGTGAGTTTACGTTTTGTTCTAAATCTAGTGGTGACCCAGAGGGGGCGACAGGATCGGCCATGTTGACCAAGAAGCAGCATCAGCTCTTGCTCTACATCCACAACCATCTCAGCACACAGGGTGTCTCGCCCTCGTTCGACGAGATGAAGGACGCCTTGGACCTCAAGTCGAAGTCGGGCATTCACCGTCTGGTCACGGGGTTGGTCGAGCGCGGCTTCATTCGCCGCCTGCCACACCGGGCCAGGGCTTTGGAGGTATTGCGACTGCCCGACGGCTCCAAGCCGGGCGCCGGCGGCAGCTTCGCGCCGAAAGTCATCGAGGTGGACTTCACGGGCCAGCTTTCGGGCAGCGAGGCCGCCGAGCCGGGCGACACCGTTCAACTGCCGCTCTACGGCAAAATCGCCGCGGGCACGCCGATCGAAGCTCTGCGCGATTATTCGAACTTCGTCGACGTTCCGAGCAGCCTGCTGCGGCGCGGAGAACACTACGCGCTCGAAGTCGAGGGCGACTCGATGGTCGATGCCGGGATCCTGGACGGCGACACGGTCCTGATTCAGCGGCGCGACGTCGCCGAGAACGGCTCCATCGTCGTGGCGCTGGTCGACAACGAAGAGGCCACCTTGAAGCGCTTCCGCAAGCACGGCAACTCGATCGCCCTGGAGCCGGCGAACAAGGAATACGAGACCCGCATCTTCCCGGCCGATCGCGTCAGCATCCAGGGTTGCCTGGTCGGCCTGATCCGCAGCTACTGAGACGATTGGTGCGGCCGGCCCCAGTCTCCGGCCGCGCCGCCTCGCCGTGAGCCGTGCCGGTGCGCGTCCGTTCCGCCGCCCTGGACGATTTCCTGGCTCTTTGCCGTCTCTACGCCGAGCTCAATTCCGAGCGGCCGCCCCTGACCGGTGCCAGGGGCGAAGAACAGTGGCGCAGGCTCTTAGCCCATCCGGGAACTGATGTCTTCGTCGCCGATGCCGGAGACGGCCCGCTCGCCGCCGTGACGCTCCATGTCCTGCCCAACATGACCTACGGCGGTGCGCCCTACGCCCTGATCGAGAACGTCGTTGCGGCCACCGACAGGCGCGGCGAAGGCTTGGGCCAGGCGGTCATGGCGCACGCCGTCGAGCAAGCCCGGTTGGCCGGCTGCTACAAAGTCATGCTGTTGACCGGACGGCTGCGCGGCGCCGCCGGCTTCTACCGGAAGCTCGGCTTCAACGGCGACGAGAAGACAGGGATGATCCTGCGGTTCGATAAAACCCTCTAGATCAGATCGCGATTGAATGGACTCGCCCAGTGCGATCCATTCAATCGCGTGAATCTGCTCTACCTCTAGGCTGTAGAGCGGATCCACATGTTTGGTCGGAACCACGAACTGGTTCCGACCAAACATGATCCGCTCTAGCGCTGCCTCACCCAGGGCCGACGACCGCGATCGCCCGCCACGGTCTCGATCGTCAGGCCGCGCGGATGTAGCCAGATCGCATGGGCGCCCTCGCGCCAAAGGTCGAAGAGGTCGATCACCGCGGCCGGCTTCGGACAGCGACCCCGGAACGGCTCGAGGCTGATCAGCACGCCGGCCCGACGGCAGTCCTCTTCCAAAGCCGCCCCGCTGAGCGCGAAGGCGACCAGGTGCTCTTCGATACGGGCAACGCACCCGGAGGAGTCACAGAGCAGCGGCGACGCCGGGTTCTCCTCCTCGAGCGGCCAAGGCTCGGCGCTCCCCTGCCCGGCCCGGCGCAGCCAGACACCGGCGGTGAAACTCTCGCGCCGGGTTGTCGACAGCCAGAGCCGGCCGTCGGGGTCGCGCAGGGCGAGCAGCCGCCCGCCCCCGTCGACCAGAATGTCCGGGGGCGTGACCCACAGCGCCGCAGCGATCCCGAGCCCGACGGCGCCGAGTCCGAAGAGCCGCCAGGGTCGCCGCCAGATGCAGAGCCAGAGACCGCCGAGGATGACACTCACGAAGGCGGCGAAGGAGCTCGCCTCGATCAACCGGACGGCTCCCGGCAAGGCGGCGACTTCGCGGGCCACGGTAAGGATCACCGACACGCCGCCGCTCATGACCGTCAGCGGCAGGGCTTCGAGTCCGAACGGCAATGCGAGGTAGGCGACCATGGCCGCCGGCATGACCCAGAACGCTGTGACCGGCACCGCGATCAGGTTGGCGAGCAGCCCATAGGTCGCCATGCGATTGAAGTGGTAGGCCGCGAAGGGTCCGGTCGCGACAATGGCGATCACCGAGGTCAGGGCGACACCGGCGAAATAGAGCGCGGCGCCTCGAAGAGGTCCGCGCCCGCCCACGGCGCCCGCGAATCGACCCCTCAGCGCTTCATAGGCGGCAACCAGCGCGACGACAGCGGCGAAAGACATCTGGAAACTCGCCGTCAGCAGGCTCTCCGGCGCCGCCAGAAGCACCACCACGGCGGCCCAGGCAACCAGCCTCAGCGAGATCGCGCTCCGGTCGAGCAAGACCGCGAGCAATGCCAGGGAGACCATGAGGAAAGCCCGCTGGGTGGGAATCGTCGCGCCGACCAGGAACAGGTAGGTCAGAGCGCCTGGCCAGGCGATGACGGCCGCCCACTTCTTGATCGGATAGCGCAGCGCCAGGGCGGGCACGCCGGCTAGGAGGGCGCGGACGGAGAAGAACAGCAGACCTGCCACCAGCCCGAGGTGAAGGCCGGAGATGGCGAGCAGATGGGCCAGGCCGGCGTCGCGCATGGCGACGATAACGGACTCGGGGATGGCGCTGCGGTCACCGGTCATCAGCGCGACGGCGACGGCACCGTTTGCGTCCGGCACGCGGGCAAGGACCCTCTCGCCCACGGTCTGACGCAGCTCGGCCCACCAGAGCCGCCAGCGGGTCGAGAAGCCGCGGTCGTCTTCCCGATGGGCGCTGCCGCGGAGTGTTACATGTGACACGGCAAAGCCGACCGCCCCGATCCGCTCGAAGTAGGCCCGGCGGGCGAAGTCGTAGGATCCCGGCGCAGCGGGCTCGGGCGGCGGGCGCAGCACGGCGCGAAGCTCGATCCAGTCGCCCGGCGAGATCCCCGCGGGATCGCGGCTGGTCAGGCGCAGGCGCGCCCGCGCCGGCGTTGGACCCCGGAGCCCCTCGATCTCCAAGGCGCGGAGCACGATCCGCTCGCCGGCAGCGCGCGGCGGCGCCGCGACAACCTGCCCGACCACCCGTGTCGGCCCGATCCGTTCTTCGAGCACGGGCGCGGCGACCAGCGCGACGCGAAACTGGGCAACGGCGAAACCCAGAGCGATCGCGCCGAGCAGTAATCCCAGGATGCGCCCG
Source organism: Kiloniellales bacterium (assembly GCA_030064845.1). Classification (NCBI taxonomy): domain Bacteria; kingdom Pseudomonadati; phylum Pseudomonadota; class Alphaproteobacteria; order Rhodospirillales; species Kiloniellales bacterium. Next base: position 170,346 of record JASJEC010000001.1, on the reverse strand, counting down.
CCCGGCAAACGGTGCGTCGCGGCGACCAGGCCGAGTACGGCGCACAGCAGTGCCGGTCCGAGCCAGCGATGGGGCTCGGCCGGCAGAAGAAAGTAGAGTCCGATCCCGGCGCCGAGCGCGACCGGCAGCCAGAGGACCCAGCGGTCCTGCTCGTCGGTCAGCTGCCGTGCCAGTCCTTGGCCCAGCGGCCTCAGTTTGCGAATTTCATCCCGGGCCCGGTCCATTCTCGACCCGGAACCGAGAGCCTGTCCCTTCAGGGATGCCATCGCGTCATGCCCCGTCCGGCAAGTATTATGGCGGAGCAAGTTCGAGATGGATAGCGGCCGGGATCTCCGGTGAACCGGCTGCGACATGGCACCTCGTATCCGCATGTGTTAAACCACCGCTCTTCTAGGATGATCCATCAGCAGCGCGCACCGCGATGACCGTCGTCACCCGTTTCGCTCCCTCGCCGACCGGATTCCTGCACATCGGCGGGGCACGGACGGCGCTCTACAACTGGCTCTTCGCCCGGCATCACGGCGGCCACTTCCGCTTGCGGATCGAGGATACCGACCGGAAGCGCTCCACCCAGGAGGCCGTCGACGCCATCCTGGGCGGCATGACCTGGCTCGGTCTCGACTGGGATGGAGACGCGGTCTACCAATTCGCCCAGGCGGAGCGGCACGCCGCCTGCGCTAGGACGCTCTTGGCGCAAAGTCGGGCCTACCACTGCTACTGCTCGCCCGAGGAACTCCAGGCCATGCGCGAAGAGGCCCGCGCGGCGGGACGCGCCCGACTCTATGATGGACGCTGGCGGGACCGCGACCCTGCCGACGCGCCGGCCGGCGTGGATCCCGTGGTCAGGCTGAAGGCGCCGCTCGACGGCGAGACGGTGATCGATGACCAAGTTCAGGGCCGGGTGACCGTCGCCAACGGCCAGCTCGACGACATGGTTCTGTTGAGGGCGGACGGCACGCCGACCTACATGCTCTCCGTGGTCGTGGACGATCACGACATGGGGATCACCCACGTCATCCGCGGCGACGACCACCTGACCAACGCCTTTCGGCAAACGCAACTATACCGAGCGCTCGACTGGGAACCACCTGCCTTTGCCCACATTCCGCTGATCCATGGATCGGACGGCGCCAAACTGTCGAAACGCCACGGCGCGCTCGCCGTCGAGGACTATCGGGACATGGGCTACCTGCCTGAGTCGCTCAGAAACTACCTTCTGAGGCTCGGCTGGTCCCATGGCGACGATGAGATCATTTCGACCGAGCAGGCCGTCGGCTGGTTTGACCTGGACGGCGTTGGGCGCTCGCCGGCGCGGTTCGACCCGGATCGCTTGGACAGCCTGAACGCGCACTACATCCGCGAGGCGGCAACCGAGCGGCTGGTCGGACTCGTCGCCGACCGGCTCGAAGCGGCCCAGGGCCGACCGCCCGACGAAACCGGCCTCGCCCGCCTCGCTGAGGGCATGGCGGGGCTGCGAACGCGTGCGAAGACAATCGTCGAGCTCGCGGAGAACGCCGCCTTCTACACGGCCCGGCGACCCCTGGAGCTCAGCGACAAGGCCCGAAAGCTGCTCGCCGACGGGGGCTCCGAGACGCTTTCGGCACTTCACGAACGCTTGGCTGAACAGGCGACCTGGGAAGAGGAGGCGCTCGAGCTCGCCGTCCGCCAGTTCGCCGAGGCGCGGGCGATAAAGCTCGGTAAGATTGCACAACCATTACGGGCTGCCCTCACCGGCTCCCATGCCTCTCCAGGGCTGTTCGAGGTTATGGTGGTGCTGGGTCGGGAAGAAAGTCTGAACCGGATCGCCGATCAAACGGCGATCTGAGCCCGGCCGAGGTCCCGATTGATCCCCCGGGCCGGAAACTCTATTCTCCGGCTAAACTTTCGGTCGCAGACGAAGGAGTCGCCATGACAACGACCTCCGGCGAGGCAAGCGCGGTCAAGAACAGCTTTACGCTCACCGACAACAGAAACGGCCGGTCCTGGGAGATCCCCGTGATGGACGGCACTGTGGGGCCAAGTGTGCTCGACGTGCGGAAGCTCTATGCCGACACCGACATGTTCACCTACGATCCAGGCTTCACTTCTACCGGAAGTTGCGAGTCGAAGATCACCTATATCGACGGCGACCAGGGCGTCCTGCTGCATCGGGGTTTTCGGATCGAGGACTTGGCCGAGCACAGCGACTTCATGGAGGTCTGCTCCCTGCTGCTCTACGGCGATTTGCCCAACGCGAAGCAGAAAGCCCACTTCGAGCGGGCGATCACCTACCACACCATGCTGCATGAGCAGTTGAACTATCTCTATCGCGGCTTCCGGCGCGACGCGCATCCCATGGCGATCATGGTCGGGGTCGTTGGCGCCCTCTCGGCCTTCTATCACGATTCGACCGACATCAACGATCCCAGGCAGCGGATGATCGCGTCTCATCGCCTGATCGCCAAGATGCCGACCATTGCCGCTTGGGCCTACAAGTATTCCCTCGGCCAGCCATTCGTCTATCCGCGCAATGATCTGAGCTACGCTGAGAACTTCCTCTACATGACCTTCTCGGTCCCCTGCGAGGAATACAAGATCAGCCCCACCCTGGCCCGCGCCATGGACCGGATTCTGATCCTCCACGCCGACCACGAACAGAACGCGTCTACTTCGACGGTGCGCATCGCCGGCTCGAGCGGCGCCAATCCTTTCGCCTGCATTGCGGCCGGCATCGCCTCGCTCTGGGGCCCGGCCCACGGCGGCGCCAACGAGGCGGTCCTCAACATGCTTCAGGAGGTCGGACACAAGGACCGGATTCCTGAGTTCATCGAACGCGCCAAGGACCGCAACGATCCCTTCCGCCTGATGGGCTTCGGCCACCGGGTCTACAAGAACTACGACCCCCGGGCGACCGTCATGCGCAAGTCCTGCCATGAGGTCCTCGGCGAGCTGGGCGTCGGCCACGACCCTTTGCTCGAACTGGCGATGGAGCTGGAGAAGATCGCGCTGGAGGATGCCTACTTCGCCGAGAAGAAGCTGTTCCCCAACGTCGACTTCTATTCCGGCATTATTCTCAAGGCCATGGGCTTCCCGACCTCGATGTTTACAGTGCTCTTCGCAGTCGCGCGAACTGTCGGCTGGGTCGCCCAGTGGAAGGAGATGATCGAGGATCCGGGCCAGAAGATCAGCCGGCCGAGGCAGCTCTATACTGGCGAATCCGAGCGGCCCTTCGTGCCGATCGACCAGCGGGCCTGAAGCCGTTCCTGGGCGCTCTAGAGTTGATATTGAGCGGATTCACATGTTTTGACGGAACTGCGGCGCGGTTCCGTCAAAACATGATCCGCTCGAGGCCCCGGCTCAGTCGTCCATGATCATGGCCGCGAAACGGGCTTGGGCAACCACCTGCTCGTCTACCTTTGCCTGAGCCGCGAACTTCCAGACGTTGCCTCGGTGACGTTCCTTCTCGACGTGGATCCTCAGCGTGTCGCCGGGAAACACCGGCTTGCGGAAGCGTGCCTCGTCGATCGACATGAAGTAGACGAGCTTGCCGGCTGCCGCCCCTTCCAGGGTGTACACCACAAGGACACCGGCGGTCTGCGCCATGGCTTCGACGATCAGCACGCCCGGCATCACCGGCTGACGCTGAAAGTGCCCCTGGAAGAAGCCCTCGTTGATGGTGACGTTCTTGATCCCGACGGCGCTGACATCCGACTTCAAGTCGACGACCCGATCAATCAGCAAGAAGGGATAGCGATGCGGGATCATCTCCATGATCTGCATCACGTCCATGGTGGCCAGTTCCGCCCCCTGTTCGACCTGATCGTTCATCGCGCCCTTCCACTTCCCCGCGTCGTCCTAAGCCGATAGCAATAGCCGGGCGGCCGCGCAATACCCGCGCGCCTTCGCGGGCCCTGCCGACCGTTGCGATCCGGGTGCGCCGGGGACATGCAGGCTAGTTCTTCAGCGTGGCGATATCGAGCTGCGGCAGCCTCTGATTAAGCCGCTCCAGCGCTTCCCGGGTAATCTCCAGATCCGGCTTGACCAGAACAACAGCGCTTTTTTCCAGCACGATGTCGACCTCCCGCTCCTTGGCGATCTCCTGGGAGATCTCGACCAGGAGCCCCCGGATCTGGTTCATCCCACGGGCGAAGAGCCGTTCCAAGTCGCGCTTGTGTGACTGGATCTCTCGCTGCAGGGTCACCACCCCCTCTTCGAGCTCCCGGCGGCGGGTGTTAAAGACGTCGGCGGTCAGGACCCCGCGCTGGCGCTCCAGTTCCTGGCCGGCGGCGCGCAGGCTCTCTTCCTTGCCGCGCAGTTCCTCTTGATTGCGCGCCCGCTCTTCGTCGACGTGCTTCTGCAGCCGCATAACCGCGGTCGCCTCCCGATAGATCCGCTGGGTGTCGATCACGACAATGCCGAACTCGGTCTGGGCGTCGGCCGGACCGCTCGAACCTACCAGCATCAGGCCCGCAAAAGCGGCGAGCACAAAGCAGATGGAGGTCGTTCGTCGCATTCCTCAGAACCTGGTTCCAAAGCTGAAATTGAGCACCTCGGTCTCGTCGAACTCCTCCTTGATTACCGCGAAGCCGAGGTCCACCTGGATCGGACCGAACGGCGAGTTCCAGGAGAAGCCGCCGCCGACGGAGACGCGTGGCGATGAGGAATCCTCGAGTTCGATCCTGCTGGTATCCCCGTCGACATCCCACGATGCGCCGATATCGGTGAAAAGCCGTCCCCGGATCTGGAACTCCTCAGGCAGACCGAGCGGGAAGCTTATCTCGGCGGTGCCCGAGTAGAACTTCTTGCCGCCGAGCGCGTCGTTGCCGCTGCTGGCCGCATCCCGCGGCCCCACGCCGGCGAACTCGAAGCCGCGCAGATTGTCAGGTCCGATGAAGAAGCGGTCGCTCACGCGCGTGTCCTCGCCCAGCGGCAAGATGAGGCCCCCTTCTGCCCGCGTCGTCCACGTTACGTCGCCGAACAGCGGAAAGTAGAACGACCCGCCGATCGTATTCTTCAAGAAGCGCAGATCGCCGCCAAGGCCGACAAATTCGTTGGTAACGGTTGCCGCGTAGCCCTCTCTCGGATCGAAACGGGAGTCGCGTTTGTCGTAGGACAGCTCCTGGTTGATGCTGGATACGATGTAGGTATCCAAATCATCGATCACCAAGAGCGAGGCCCCGTCGTCGGCGTCCTCCAGCTCTTCGCGCGCCAAGGAGTAGCGTACGACCTGCCGCAGATCCTCGACAATGTCGTAACCGGCACGCAGGGATCCGCCGATCCGTTCTTCGTCGAACGAGCTCTCGCTCTGCTCCGACGTTAGACGGAAAACATCGAAGCCTGCGGAGAGGTTGCGGTCCAGAAAGTAGGGTTCGGTGAAGCTTAGGTTCAGCCGCGTGGTGTCGGCTGAGACGGCGAAATTCAATCGCAAGTCCTGTCCGCCGCCCAGCAGGTTTCGTTCGCGCAGCCCGACGTTGCCGATGGGACCGGCCGTTGTCGAGAAACCCGCACCGAAGGACAGGTCGCCGGTAGACTGCTCTTCGACCTCGACGGTGATCACCGTGCTGTCGGGGCGTGTCCCCGGCTCGTTCGACACATCGACCCTGCTGAAAAAGCCGAGGTTCTGAATCCGCTGGCGCGATCGCCTGAGACGCGCGGAATTGAAGGCGTCGCCCTCGATCAGCAGGAACTCGCGCCGGATCACCTTGTCCAAGGTGCGCAGGTTACCCTGAATGTCGATGCGCTCGACATAGACCTTCGGGCCTTCCCTGATCTCGAAGTTGATGGCGACGACCTTGGTATCCCGGTCTCGCTGTAGCCGCGGATTGACGTCCACGAAAGCGAAGCCGAGATTGCTCAGCCGTTCGGTAAGATTTTCGATCGACGCCTCGACAAGCGAGGCGTCGTACCAATCGCCCTCCTCGATGACCAAGTCCTCGCGCAGGATCTCGGGGTCGAGGTTTCTCAGGCTGGTGGTGATATCGATCGCGCCGACGGTATAGCGCTCGCCCTCCTCGACGGTGAAGGTGATGATGAATCCAGAGCGGTCGGGCGTCAGTTCGGCGATCGCCGAGACCACCCGGATGTCGGCATAGCCCTCGTTAAGGTAGAAGCGCCGCAAGAGCTCCCGGTCGAAGGTCAGGCGGTCGGGATCGTAGGTGTCGGTGCTGGAGAGAATCCGCCAGAAGGCCGTTTCAGTGGTCGTGATCTGATCGCGCAGGGTACTGTCCGAAAAAGCCCGATTGCCGACGAAGTTGATCGCGATGATCTCCGTCTTGGGTCCTTCGTTGATCTCAAAGGCGAGATCGACGCGGTTCTGCGGTAGTTCGATGATCTTCGGGTCGACCGTGGCGCCGAATCGGCCGGAACGACGATAGAGATCGACAATCCTCTTTACGTCGTTCTGAACCTTGGTCCGAGTGAAGACCACCCGTGGCTGAAGGTCGATCTCGCCGCCCAGGGTCTCGTCGTCGATCCGCTCGTTACCCTCGAAGGCTATCCGATTGACGATCGGGTTCTCCACCACGGTCACGATCAAGGCATTGCGCTCGCGGCGCAGGGTAACGTCGGCGAAGAGACCGGTGGAAAAGATGCTCTTGAGGGATTGGTCGAGCCGGATCAGATCGAAGGGGTCGCCGGGATTGAGCCGGAGGTAGGAGCGTACGGTCTCGGGTTCGATCCGCTGAGTCCCTTCAACACGAACCTCCTCGATGATGCCCCCTTGCTGGATCGTCTGGGCCAGTGACGTCCCGTGCCAGGTGGAGAAACTTCCAAGGAGCAGGGTAACGGCAACTGCGACCGCCCGCAGCGGCATAAGCCCCAAACCTACCCCCCATCACTACGCTTACGTGGCTAGATTCTCGAGGAAATCCAGGACATTCAGGTGGTTCACGATGTCGTTCCAGGTCGCGAACACCATCAAGCTGAGCACCAGGGCGAGGCCGATCCGGAAGCCGTATTCTTGAGCACGTTCGCCTAACGGCCTGCCTCGCAGCGCCTCGATGGAATAGAACAATAAGTGCCCGCCGTCCAGCATGGGAATGGGAAAGAGGTTGATCAGGCCGAGATTTATCGAGAGCAGCGCAATGAAGGAGATGATCATGGCCAGGCCCACCTCCGCGACCTGACCGGAGAGCTTGGCAATACGCAGCGGGCCGCCCAGTTCCTCGACGCTACGCTTTCCGACAAGCATTTGCCCCACGGCCTTTAGCGTGCCGGTGGTCAAGGAGACGGTCTTGACCGTGGCCCGCCAGATCGCGTTCACCGGACCGTGGCGCACCACCTCGATCTGCGATCCGCCGATGCCCAGGCGGCCGATCTTCTGCTTGTTGCCCAAGCCGTCGGTGATCTCGGTTATGGTGGGCCGAGCGGTAAGGGTTACCTCGCGGCCGCCGCGCAGGACGACGATCTCCAGCGTTTCCTCTCGAACCAGGGAGACGTGGTGCTGGATCTCCTCGAAACTGTCGATGCGCCAGCCGTTGATCTGAACGATCCGGTCCTGGGGTTCGAAACCAGCGCGCTCGGCCGCCGAATCCTCGACCACGCTGCCGACTACCGGCGGCGTGTGGGCCTCGCCGACCACCATGAAGAACCCGGCCAGGAGAACGATCGCAAACAGGAAGTTCGCGATTGGACCGGCCGCCACGATCCAGGCGCGCTGCCCGAGGGGCTTGCATGGAAAAGCCTCGGCCCTCTCGTCATCGCTCAGCCCGTCGAGCCCCTGCTCCGGCCGGCTCGCGGCGTCGGCGTCCCCGAACATCTTCACGTAGCCGCCGAGGGGTATCAGGCTGATCTTCCAGCGAGTCTTGGCGCGGTCGGTCCAGCCGAAGAGCTCAGGACCGAAGCCGATCGAGAAAACCTCCACGCGAACGCCGAACCGCCGCGCCACCAAGTAGTGGCCGAGTTCGTGGACGAACACCAATATCGTTAAGATCGCGAGGAAGGGCAGACCGAAGCCGTAGAGACCGCTAGGGACTTCCATGTGCTATCTTCCTGTTTCGCCCTTAACTTTCCACGCCGAGTACGGTTCGGCTTGAGCCAAAACTCTATTTGGCCCTGCGATCCCTTTACATAGGATAAATCGTCCGACCTGCAAAGAGGCGCATGCCGTCAGGCGGATCGTCCCGTGAGCCTCTCGGCCACGGCACGGGCTTCCTTGTCGACCATATCCACGTCCTCGAGGCTGCGAATCGCGATGTTGGGCACCTCGGCCAGAGCGCCCTCGACGATCCGTGGAATATCGAGGAACCCGGTCTCGCCATTAAGGAAGCCGGCAACGGCGACCTCGTTGGCTGCGTTCAGGATTGTCGGGGCGCAGCCGCCGGTCTTGAGCGCCTCCCGGGCCAGGGTTAATGCCGGGAAGCGGAGCGGATCCGGCCGCTCGAAGGTCAAGCGGCCGATCTCCGCCAGGTCGAGCCGGTCCACCGGCGCCGCCATGCGGTCGGGCCAAGCCAGCGTGTGAGCGATCGGCGTCCGCATGTCGGGTTGGCCGAGCTGGGCCAGGACGGAGCCGTCGACGTAGGCGACCATGGAGTGGATGACCGACTGCGGGTGAACCAGGATGTCGATCGACGCCTCCTCCATCTGGAAGAGATGGTGGGCTTCGATCAGCTCCAGCCCCTTGTTCATCATGGATGCGGAATCAACAGAGATCTTGGCGCCCATGTCCCAGTTCGGGTGGGCCACGGCCTGCGCCGGCGTGACGCGCGCCATCTCCTCTCGGTCGAACTCGCGGAAAGGACCACCCGATGCGGTCAGAATGATCCGCTCGACCGCGTCCATGTTGTCGAGATCGAGTACCTGGAAGATGGCGTTGTGCTCCGAATCCACGGGCAGCAGCGTGGCGCCGTGACGCGCTACTTCCGAGACCATGAGCGCGCCCGCGCAGACCAGGGTCTCCTTGTTCGCCAGAGCGACAGCAGCGCCCCGGCGCACCGCCGCCAGGGTCGGTGCCAGCCCGGCGGCGCCGACGATGGCGGCCATGACCCAGTCGGCCGGCCGTTCCGCGGCCTCGACCAGGGCTTCGGCGCCGGATTGGGCCTCGACATCGCTGCCCGCCAGGGCGTCCTTGAGCGCCCGGTACCGGCTCTGGTCGCTGATCACCGCGACCTTCGCGCGCAGCTGCTTCGCCTGCTCCGCCAGAAGCTCCACATTGGTGTGGGCGGTCAGCGCCTCGACTTCGAAGGAGTCAGGCTGACGGGTGACGAGATCGACCGTATTGCAGCCCACCGATCCGGTGGAACCGAGAATGGTGATCTTGCGAAACCGTTCGCCGGTCTCGACCCGATCTGAAACAAGCGCCATGGTCAGAAAGACCCCCCCTTTGCCCACACTATCAGAGTTAAGAACAGACCGGCGGCCAAAACGCCGTCCAGACGGTCCATGAAGCCGCCGTGACCGGCGATCAGGTTGCTCGAATCCTTTACCCCGAAGTGCCGCTTGACCCAGGACTCGAAGAGGTCGCCGCCCTGCGCGACCAGGGCCAGGACGGCGCTCAGCGCCGCCAGGGCAAGCGGGTCGGACCACGTCACCAGGGCCCCGGCCGCGGCGCCTACGGCCGCTGACGAGACTACGGCGCCGCCGAGGCCAGCCCAGGTCTTGTTTGGGCTGAGGCGCGGCGCAAGCTTTGGGCCGCCCAGGCCACGTCCCGCGGCATAGGCGCCGATATCGGTCGCCCATACGGCGAACAGCAGCCACAGAACGAGCCCCAGTCCCTGTTCGGGAACGCCGCGAAGCCAGACCAGCGCCATGGCGGGCAAGGCCGCGTAGACCACGCCGGAGGCGTACCAGATGGAGACCCGGTCCTGGACCGTCTCGCTCCGGCCCAGCACAGCGGCTCCCATTGCGCCGACCAGAACGATCCAGCCACCGAGCCGAAGCTCCCCCAAGCTCGCCGCGCTCAGGGCCGCGACCACGGCGGCGACGGACAGATAGCCGGCCCGGGTCAGTTCACCGGCCCCGCATATCCGCGACCACTCCCACGCCAGCACGCCCGCGAGCACCGTGGCCATCAAACCGAAGTAGGGCCAACCCAGGAACGTGAGCAACAGGACCGAGGGCCCCAGAAGAAGGGCCGAGACGATCCGCAGCGTTAGATTGCCTGCGTCAGCTGGAGCCAACCGCTGCACCGTACCGCCGGTCGCGCTGGAGGAACTCGTGAATCGCATGGGTAAAGTCTTCCTCGGAGAAGTCCGGCCATAGCCTGTCGATAAAGACCAGTTCGCTGTAGGCCAGCTGCCACAGAAGAAAGTTGCTCAGCCGCTGCTCTCCGCTGGTTCGGATCAGAAGATCGGGGTCCGGTATGCCGACCGTGGCCAGCTCTCCGGAGAAGAGCGTCTCGTCCAGGTCGTCGGGGTCGAGGTCCCCGGCCACGGCACGCGCGGCGAGCCGCCTGGCCGCCGCGACGATCTCTTGCCGCCCGCCATAGCTGAGCGCAACAGTCAACTTCAACCCTGGGTTGGCATCCGTCAGCTGCTCGGCGTCGGCGATCAGCCGGACGATGTCGAACGGCAGGCGCGTGCGTTCTCCGATCACCCGCAGGCGGACGTGGTTCTCGTGCAGCTTGCTGATCTCGCTCTGCAGATAGCGGCGCAAGAGGCCCATGAGGTCGTCGATCTCGGTGCTCGGACGCCGCCAGTTCTCCGACGAAAAGCCGAACAGGGTCAGGTAGCCGACCCCGAGTTTGCTGGCGCAGGAGACCACGCGGCGGACCGTTTCTATGCCTTGACGATGTCCCGCCGTCCGCGGCAAGCCGCGCGCCTTGGCCCATCGCCCGTTGCCATCCATGATGATGGCGACATGGGTCGGCGGCCGGTCCAGAACCTGCGTCTTGATCGCCGTCATGCTGTCAGACCTGCATGATCTCCGATTCTTTCTGGGCCAGCACCTCGTCGATCGTCTTGATGTGGGAGTCGGTCATCTCCTGGATTTCATCGGACCAGAGGTGGTGCTCGTCCTGGGACAGCTCGCCGTCCTTCTCCATCTGTTTCAGCGACTCCATGCCGTCCCGGCGCACGTTGCGCACAGCGACGCGAGCCTGCTCGGCGTACTTGCCGGCGATCTTGCTCAGCTCCAGACGACGCTCCTGCGACAGCGGCGGGATCGGGACCCGCAGCAACTGGCCTTCTGCCGCCGGGTTGAGGCCCAGTCCGGAATCCCGCACAGCCCTTTCGACCGCACCCACAAGGGAGCGGTCCCAGACCTGCACGGTGATTAGCCGGGGTTCGGGAACGCCGATGGTTCCGACCTGGTTCAAGGGCATGCTGGCCCCGTAGGCCTCGACCTGGATCGGCTCGAGCAGGCTGATCGATGCCCGCCCGGTCCGCAGTCCCGCGAACTCCCGGTGCAGGGCATCGAGGGCTCCGTCCATGCGCCGTTTCAGATCCTTGATGTCTGGGTCCGCCACGGTTCAGTCCTCGTTGTTGATCAATGTGAAGCGCCCCTTGCCGCAGACCACCTCGGCGAAGGCGCCCGGTTGGTAAATCGAGAATACCAGAATCGGGATCTTGTTCTCCCGGGCGAGAGAAATAGCGGCGTGATCCATCACGTTCAGATCCTCGGTCAGGACCCGGTGGAACGAAAGCCGATCGTAACGCTTGGCGTCCTCGACCTGGACCGGATCGGCATCGTAGACGCCGTCGACCTTGGTGCCCTTGAGCAGGACGTCGCACTCCATCTCGAGTGCGCGCAGGACGGCCGGCGTATCCGTGGTGAAATAGGGATTGCCGGTGCCCGCGCCGAAGATGACCACCCGGCCCTTCTCCATGTGGCGAATCGCCCGCCGCCTGATGTAGGGCTCGGCGACGCTGGTCATGGGTATGGCGGTCTGCACACGGGTCTCCAGGCCGAGTTGCTCGAGGGCGCTCTGCAGCGCGAGCGCGTTGATTACGGTCGCCAGCATGCCCATGTGGTCGGCGGTCGTGCGGTCCAGGCCGCCCGCGGCCCCTGCCAAGCCGCGAAAGATGTTGCCGCCGCCGACCACGATCGAGACGCCCACACCGAGTTCCCTGACCTCACCCACGTCCCTGGCGATGCGGTCGATGAACGCCGGATCCAGACCGTAATCCTCGTCACCCATGAGAGCTTCGCCCGAAATCTTGAGCAAAACGCGTTTATAAAGTGGCGAGTTTTTCATGATTTCCGGGAGTACAAGGGCTCTTCGCTGTTACCGGCCTCTCCGGCGGACCCACACCGCGACCCGAAGCGGGACACGGAAACGCTTCGGCCAACGAGAGGACCGGCCGTGATGAAGGGGTGCGCGGGAGCGCGCACGACGCACGAGGGCGCCCGTAGGCGCCCCCAGGGTCAACCGCCGTCGACCCCCTCACCCACTTGGAAACGCACAAATCCGGCAACCTTGACGTCGCTGCCGAGATCCTTGGATGCGTTCTCCAGGACTTTGCGTACCTTGTTCTCGTTGTCGATTACGAAGGTCTGCTCCAACAAGCAGACCTCCTCGTAGTACTTCCGCAGGCGCCCTTCGACCATCTTGGCGACGATCTCCTCGGGCTTGCCCGAGGCCCGGGCTTGTTCGGCAAGAACGTCACGCTCGCGGTCCAGGGCGCTCCGGTCGACGTCGTCGACGTCGACTGCCTGGGGCGAAGCTGCGGCGACATGCATGGCGAGCTGCTTGCCGAGCGCCTGCAGTACGGCCGTGTCACCGGCCGACTCTAGGGCCACCAGCACCCCGATTTTGCCGAGGCCTTCGTCGACCTTGCTGTGGACGTAGGAGGCCACGACTCCCTGGCCGACAGAGAGGCCGGCGCTTCGCCGCAGTTGCAGGTTCTCTCCGATCACCGCGATCAACTGCGTCAGCTCGTCCTCGACGTTCCGGCCAGCGCCGGGATAGTCAGCCTTCTTAAGCGCCTCGAGATCGCCGCCCGCATCCAGGGCCAGGGCGCCGCAGGTCCGCACAAAGCCCTGGAACTTATCGTTTCGTGCGACGAAGTCGGTCTCGGAGTTGACTTCGACGGCAGCGCCCTTGCCGTCGCGCGCGACGACGCCTATCAGGCCCTCGGCCGCGACGCGCCCAGCCTTCTTCGCCGCGGCGGCCAGCCCCTTCTTGCGCAGCCAGTCCACCGCGCTCTCGAGCTCGCCGTCGGCCTCGGCCAAGGCCTTCTTGCAATCCATCATGCCGGCGCCGGTCCGCTGACGCAGCTCCTGAACCTGCCTTGCCGTAATCTCGGCCATTTCGTCCGTCCTTCGTCCGCTTCCGTCAGTTTGCTCTTGTCAGGACGCGCTAGCCGCCGCCTCTGCCTTGGGCTCTTCGGCCTTGGGCTCCTCGGTCTGAGGCTCCTCGGTCTGGGGCTCGTCCGTGGTCGCGCTCTTGCTCTCCTCGGCGGCCGGGGCCGTTTCGTCGGCTGCCGCCGTCTTCTCCTCGCCCCCCTGGGCCGCAGCCGGCTCTTCCGGCAGAGCCTCGCCGGGGGCTTCCTCCGATTCGCCCAGGTCGGTCCCGCTCGCCACCATCTCCTGCTGAATACCGTCGAGCACGGCTTCGGCCATGAGATCGCAGTAAAGGCTGATCGCCCGGATCGCGTCGTCGTTGCCGGGGATGGGGTAGGTTACGCCCTCGGGGCTGGAATTGGAGTCGAGCACTGCGACCACTGGGATGCCGAGCGTGCCGGCCTCGGCGATGGCGATATGCTCTTTGTTGGTATCGATCACGACTAGGACATCGGGCAGGCCGCCCATGTCCTTGATACCACCCAGCGCGCGCTCGAGCTTGTCCCGGTCCCGCGTCAGGTTGAGCAGCTCCTTCTTGGTCAGGCCGAGATCTTCTTCAGCCAGCTTCTCTTCCAGGGACCGCAAGCGCTTGATAGAATTGGAAATAGTCTTCCAGTTGGTCAGCATCCCGCCGAGCCAGCGATGGTTGACGTAGTACTGGCCGCAGCGCTTCGCCGCGTCGGAGATCTTCTCGGCCGCCTGGCGTTTGGTGCCGACGAAGAGGACGCGGCCCCCACCCGCGGTGATCTCGCGCACGAAGCCGAGCGCGTGGTGGAGCATGGGAACGGTCTGCTCGAGATCGATGATGTGGGTATTGTTGCGCTCGCCGAAGATGTAGGGGGACATCTTGGGGTTCCAGCGCCGGGTCGTGTGGCCGAAGTGGACGCCGGCTTCCAGGAGCTGGCGCATGGTGAAGGTCGGCATGGTCATATGTCGTTCTCCGGTTATGCCTCCGTGGGCCGACGATCCGGAAGGGTCCGGACACCGGAGCGGTACCGAGCATATCGCGCTCGACGCCGCGAAGCCCACGTGCGGGTTTGGTTTGGCCGGCTAAATAGCCTCTGCCCTGGGCCAATGCAAGGACAAAGGCTGCGCGCCCCGAGGGTTAGCGATCCTGTACCGCGACGCCGGGGATCGCCTTGATCGCCTGCCGCAGCTCCGCCGATACGCGGTAGGTCTCGGGCAGCTCAATCTCCACCTCGCGGCTGCCTTCGAGGTCGAGCACGAGCGAGACCCGGCCCTTCGCCGGGCTCCCGGCTCCGCGCTCCAGGATCGACTTCAGGCTCTCCAGAGGCTTGCTGTCGCCGATGATGACCTTGAGGCCGGCGCTCGATTGCTCGGCCGCGCGGTCAAGGGGCTCGATCGCCTGGGCCGTCATGCGGGGCGCTTCGTCGTTGCGCAGGTCGGCGTTGACCGTTATCAGCAGCGGCCGTCCGCTCTCCAGAACATCCCGCTTGGCCGACAGAAGCTCCGAGAAGACCATCACCTCGAACATGCCGCTGGTATCGGACAGCTGTACGAAGGCGAAGCGGTTGCCCTGGCGCGACGTGCGTTCCTGCCGCCCGATGACGACCCCGGCCAGCTTGTGCTGAACCCGGTCGCGCAGCACCGCTTCGGTCAAGGAACTTGCCGTGACCACCTTGAGTCGTTCGAGAACCGCCGCGTAGGCATTCAGCGGATGATCGGAAAGATAGAAGCCGATGGCGTCGAACTCCTGGCGCAGGCGCTCCATGTCGGGCCAGTCGCCGACCTCGGGCAGGGCGAGCGTGAGAGAGCCTTCGGCCGAAGGGTCGCCGCCGAACAGATTCTCCTGGGCCGAGTCGCGCTCCGCCGCCGCGGCCGCCGCGTGGCGGATTATGCTCTCCGCGCCCTCGAAGCTCTGCCGGCGATTGCGGTTGAGCCCGTCGAGCGCCCCCGCCGCCGCCAGGTTCTCGATCTGGCGCTTGTTGATCGCGCGGTGATCAAGGCGGCGCACGAAATCGGGCAGATCGCGGAAACGTCCGCCCGCGGCGCGCTCCTCCGCCAGATTGTCCATGGCCGCGCCCCCGACGTTGCGAATCGCGGCCAGCGCATAGCGGATAGCGAGCCGGCCGTCGGGCAAGGCCTCGACACGGAAATCCCGGCGCGACGCATTGACGTCCGGCGGCAGCAACGGAATGCCGAGGCGGTCGAGCTCCTGGCGGAACACGTTTAGCTTGTCCGTGTTCCCCATGTCATAGGTCATCGACGCGGCCAGGAACTCGACCGGGTAGTTGGCCTTCAGGTAGGCGGTCTGGTAAGCGACCAGGGCGTAGGCGGCGGCGTGCGCCTTGTTGAAGCCGTAGCCGGCGAACTTGTTGACTTGGTCGAAGATCGCCGCGGCCTTGGCCTCGGGAACGCCGCGCGCCACGGCGCCTTCGGTGAAGGCGGCCCGCTGGGCATCCATCTCGGCCTTGATCTTCTTGCCCATGGCGCGGCGCAAAAGGTCGGCGTTGCCGAGGCTGAAACCGGACAGTTCCTGGGCGATCTGGAGCACCTGCTCCTGATAGATCATGATCCCGTAGGTTTCGTTTAGGATCCCCTCGAGACTGGGATAGAGGTAGTCGGGCTGCTCGCGGCCGTGCTTGCGCTCGATGTAGCTCGGGATGTTGTCCATCGGCCCCGGCCGGTAGAGCGCCACGACGGCGATGATCTCCTCGAAGTGGTCGGCCTTCAGCTTGCGCAGGACGTCGCGCATGCCCGAGGATTCCAACTGGAAGACCCCAACGGTGTCGGCCCGGGCCAGCATGTCGAAGGTCTTCTGGTCGTCGAGCGGGATCGTCTCCAGGTCCAGTCCGCTCGCTGGGTCCCGTTCCTTGATCAGGTCGAGGGCGCGGACCAGGACCGTCAGGGTCTTGAGGCCGAGGAAGTCGAACTTCACCAGGCCGGCCTGCTCGACGAACTTCATGTTGAACTGGGTGACCGGCATGTCCGAGCGGGGATCGCGGTAGAGCGGGATCAGCTGCTCCAGTGGCCGGTCGCCGATGACCACGCCGGCGGCGTGGGTCGAGGCGTGGCGGTAGAGGCCCTCCAGCTTGAGCGCGATATCGATCAGCCGACCGACCTGCTCGTCCTGTCCGCGCATCTCCTGCAGCATGGGTTCGCCGTCGATCGCCTGCTGCAGGGTGACGGGGTTGGCCGGGTTGTTCGGCACCAGCTTGCAGATCCGGTCGACCTGCGGATAGGGCATCTGCAGGACGCGACCCACGTCGCGCAGGGCGGCGCGCGCCTGCAGCTTGCCGAAGGTGATGATCTGCGCGACCCGGTCGGTGCCGTACTTCTCCTGGACATAGCGAATGACCTCGTCCCGGCGGTCCTGGCAGAAGTCGATGTCGAAGTCGGGCATCGAGATCCGTTCCGGATTGAGGAAACGCTCGAAGACGAGCCCCCAGCGCAAGGGGTCGAGGTCGGTGATCGTGAGCGACCAGGCGACGACCGAGGCGGCGCCGGAGCCCCGCCCCGGCCCGACCGGGATGCCCTGGTCCTTCGCCCACTTGATGAAGTCGGCGACGATCAGGAAGTAACCGGGAAAGCCCATCTGCTCGATGACACCGAGCTCATAGTCGAGGCGCTTCCAATAGGCTTCGTCGGGCCGGGCCGCGCGTTCGTCCGCCGGGCGCCGGGCCAGGCGGCGTTCCAGGCCGACCTTGGCCTGCTCGGCAAGCTCCTCGGCCTCGCTCCGACCGCCGACGGTCTGGTAGGCCGGCAGGATCGGCGCAACCGGGCGCGGGAAGTAGGCGCAGCGCCGCGCGATCACCACGCTGTTCGCGATCGCCTCCGGCAGGTCCTCGAAGAGCGCGGCCATCTCTGGCGCGGTCTTGAAGCGGTGCTCCGGAGTCAGGCGGCGGCGGTCCTGCTGGCCGACGTAGCTGCCCTCGGCGATGCACAAGAGGGCGTCGTGCGCCTCGTACATGGCCTCGTTGGCGAAGTAGACGCCGTTGGTCGCGACCAGCGGCAGGTCGTGCTTAAAAGCGAGATCGATCAGTTCGGACTCGATCGCCTGCTCGTCGCGCAGGCCGTGCCGCTGCAGCTCGACATAGCAGCGGCCGGGAAACAGCCTGGCCAGATTGAGCAGCATGCCCTCGGCCCATTCGCCGCGCTGCTCCAGCAGGAAACGCCCGACCGCGCCCCGGCAGCCGGCCGTCAACGCGATCAGACCCTCGGTCCAACCCTTCAGGGCCTCGAGGGGCAGCTCCGCCGAGCCGCCCGGCTCGCTGTCCAGGTAGGCCTTGGAGACGAGGTGCAGCAGGTTGCGATAGCCGACTTCGTTCTGCACCAGAAGAACCAGTTGATCCGGCGGCGGCGGCGCCCCGTTCTGGCGGCGCGGCTCGCTCTGGGCGATAGAGAGCTGGCAGCCGACGATCGGCTGCACCCCGGCCGCGCAGGCGGCGCTGCAGAATTCGAGGGCGCCGAACAGGTTGGCGCGGTCGGTTACCGCGACCGCAGGCATGGCCTCGCTGCGGCACAGCTCGGTCAGCTGCTTGATCCGAAGTGCACCCTCGGACAGGGAGTAGGCCGAGTGGACCCTGAGATGGACGAAATCGGCGTGAGTCATGACCGACTCAGGATCGCATGTCGGACTGCAGGTGTCAGGAAGAACACTACAGCAACATTTTGCGGTTGGTGGCCGAGTTTTCCACAGCATCTTGGGGCAATTGTGGAAAACGCCCGCCGGGCCATTAGGAGATCCTTAACCATAATGGGCCAGTCTCGGGCCATGTTCGCTCGCCACGTCACCAACATCACCAACGGCCTCGACCGTCGCAGGCGGCACCGCTATCCGGTCATCGGCCCGATCACGGTGAAATTCTATTCCGACGGCCAGTGCGTGACCGGTCGTCTGGAGGACGTGTCCCTGGGCGGCGCCCGGGCCCGATTCGAGGATCACATCGAGCTCGGCGACGAGGTCGAGATCTGGCACCCCTCGACCGGCCGGTTCCGCGCCCTGCGCCGCTGGTCGACGGCGCGCACGCTGGGCATATCGATCGACAACCTGGAGGCCGCGACGCACCTCTGCGTTCAGTGCCTGAACCAGCTCCTGCCCAAGCGCAAGGTCGTCTCGAGCCGTTCCTGATCTCTAGCCTTCGCTAGCCATCAACGACCGCGCCGTCCTCCAGACGCAGGACCCGGTCCATACGGGCCGCGAGATCCAGGTTGTGAGTGGCAACCAGCGCCGCGAGGCGGCTTTCCCGAACCAGGCTGATCAGATACTCGAAGACGGCGTCCGCTGTGTGCGGGTCCAGGTTCCCTGTCGGCTCGTCGGCGAGGAGCAGTCTCGGGGCGTTGGCCAGGGCGCGCACGATGGCCACCCGCTGCTGCTCGCCGCCTGACAGCCTGGCCGGGCGGTGCGTGGCCCGATCGCTCAGCCCGACCCTCGATAGCAGGTCCGCGGCGCGTTCGCGCGCCTGGCGGCGCCCGACGCCGGCGATCATCTGTGGCATGACGATGTTCTCCTGCGCGGAGAACTCGGGCAGGAGGTGGTGATACTGATAGACGAAGCCGATGGCGTCGCGGCGCAGCTCGGTGCGCTGTCCGTCGGAGAGTTGTGAGCAGGCCGTTCCGTCGATCGTGATCTCGCCCGCGTCGGGCCGTTCCAGGAGGCCGGTGATGTGCAGCAGCGTCGACTTGCCGGCGCCCGAGGGACCGACCAATGCCACCAGCTCACCGGAGCCGACCTTGAAGTGAACGTCGTGCAGCACCTCCAGGGCCCGCTCCCCCTGCCGGAAGGTCTTGCCGATTCCGGCGAGGGCCAGTCCCTGCTCCGCGGGTTCACTCATAGCGCAGGGCTTCCACCGGATCGAGCCGGGCCGCCTGCCAGGCCGGCCATAGCGGCGCCAGGAACGACCAGAAGAGCGCCATGGCGACAACCTGCACGACCTCGACCGGATCGATCTCGGCCGGCAAGCGCGACAGGAAATAGATCTCCGCCGGGAACAGGGTGGTGTTGGTGAGGGTCTGCAGGACCTGTCGGATCGTTTCGATGTTGGCGGAAAAGGCGACGCCGAGACCGAAGCCGGCGAGCGTCCCGACCACGCCGATCAGGGCGCCGCTCAGGAAGAACACGCGCAGGATCATGCCCCGGCTGGCGCCCATGGTGCGCAGGATGGCGATGTCGCGTGCCTTGCCTTTCACCAGCATGTACTGGCCGGACAGGATGTTGAAGGCCGCGACCAGGATGATCAGCGAGAGGATCAGGAACATGACGTTGCGTTCGACCTGGATCGCCTCGAAGAAGGACTGATTGGCCCGTTGCCAGTCGACGATCCGCAGGGTCGGATCGGCTACCTCGCGAAGCTGGCGCCGTGCGTCGATGATCTCGTCCGGATTCCGGAAGAACACCTCGACGGCATTGACGCCGCTTGGATAGCGGAAGTATAGCTGCGCGGCCTCGAGCGGCATGTAGATGAAGCTGTTGTCGTATTCGAACATGCCGACCTGGAAAATCCCGACGACCTTGAAGGCCTTGAGCCTGGGCATGGTTCCGAAGGGCCCCTGATGTCCGCGCGGCGAGACCAGCGTGATCGGGTCGCCGACGCGAAGCCCGAGCCGCCGCGCCATGCGGCTGCCGATCATCACCGCGTTCTCGCCGCGGAAATCCTCGAGGCTGCCGGACTGGATGTTGTCCGCGATGATCGCCCGCTGTCTGATGTCCTCGAGCGCCAGCCCCCGAACGATCCCGAGCGATGGACGTCCCTCGACCGTCACCATGACGTGGCCCTGCACCTGCGGCAGGACCCCGGTCACGTCGGGCACACCGCGCAGCTTGTCGGCGAAGGCGTCGTAGTCCGTGAGTGGCGCCGCGTCGGCATAGATCGTGAAG
This sequence comes from Kiloniellales bacterium, assembly GCA_030064845.1. Classification (NCBI taxonomy): domain Bacteria; kingdom Pseudomonadati; phylum Pseudomonadota; class Alphaproteobacteria; order Rhodospirillales; species Kiloniellales bacterium. Next base: position 150,311 of record JASJEC010000001.1, on the reverse strand, counting down.
TGGCCGTTGACGCCCAGGATCCGGCCCATCAGCTCCTGGCGGAAACCGTTCATCACCGCCATGACGATGATCAGCGTCGCGACGCCGAGCGCGATGCCGAGAAGCGAGAAGATCGCGATCACCGAGATGAAGCCTTCCTGGCGGCGTGCGCCCAGATAGCGCAGCGCGACCAGGCGTTCGAAGGCACCAAAAATCATGCTGTGGAGCTTTCCGCTCTAGGACGCGAGCTTTGCGAGGGCCGCCTCGGGCGACAGTTCCTGCCGCTCGCCGCTGCGCCGCTCTTTCAATTCGACCACGCCGTTCTTCAGCCCGCGCGGTCCGACGACGAGCTGCCAGGGCAGGCCGATCAGGTCCATCTCGGCAAACTTCGCGCCGCCCCGCTCCTCGGTATCGTCGTAGAGCACCTCGACGCCCGCGTTCATCAGCTTGCCGTAGAGATCCTCCGCCGCGCCCGAGCAGGCCGCATCGTCGACCTTTAAGTTGATCAGGCCGACCCTGAAAGGCGCCACGGCCTCGGGCCAGATGATTCCGTGCTCGTCGTGACTGGCCTCGATGATGCCGCCGACCAGGCGCGAGACGCCGACCCCGTAGGAGCCGCTGTGCACCGCCACCTGCCGGTCGTCCGCGGTGGTCACTTCGGCGCCGAGCGGCTGGGAGTACTTGTCGCCGAAGTAGAAGATGTGGCCGACCTCGATGCCGCGCCGCCGGACGCGCCGGTCCTCGGGCACCGCCGCCTCGTAGGCCGCCTGATCGTGCATGTCGTCGGTACGGGCGTAGTACTTGGTCCAGTAATCGACGATGGGCGAGAGATCGCCGTCGAAGTCGATGGATTCAGCCAGCACGTCGTAGTCCAGCAGGTCGGCGTGGCAGAAGACCTCGGTCTCACCCGTGTCGGCGAGGATGATGAACTCGTGGCTGAGGTCACCGCCGATCGGACCGGTCTCCGCCTCCATGGGGATCGCCTTCAGCCCCATGCGCGCGAAAGTCCTCAAGTAGGCTACGAACATCTTGTTGTAAGACTTTTTGGCGCCTTCGAAATCAAGGTCGAAGGAATAGCCGTCCTTCATCAGGAACTCGCGCCCGCGCATGACGCCGAATCGGGGCCGCACCTCGTCGCGGAACTTCCACTGGATGTGGTAGAGCATCTTGGGCAGATCGCGGTAGCTCTTCGCCGCGTGGCGGAAGATGTCGGTGATCAGTTCCTCGTTGGTCGGCCCGTAGAGCATCTCGCGGCCGTGGCGGTCCTCGATGCGCAGCATCTCCTTGCCGTAGTCATCGTAGCGGCCCGACTGCTTCCACAGGTCGGCCGCCTGGATGGTCGGCATCAGTACTTCCTGGGCCCCGGCCGCGTCCTGCTCCTCGCGTACGATTCGCTCGATGTTCTTGAGCACCCGGAAGCCGAGGGGCAGCCAGGAGTAGATCCCGGCGCTGGCCTGTCGGACCATGCCGGCGCGCAGCATGAGAACGTGGGAAACGATCTCCGCCTCCGCGGGCTTTTCCTTGAGCGTCGGCATGAAGAAGGCGGAGCGGCGCATTGCGTTTCCTGATTGTCGGTCGTCGAACGGCGGCCCGAATGGGCGCGCAGAGACTATGAGAAGGGACAGGCGATGTCCATGGCGCGAGCACGGCGAGACGACGGTGAAACAATGGCGGGTTGGTTCGAAGCCGGGCCGGCTTCAAATCCGACTCTATTTTAGGGCGTCAAGCTGTCTAGCAGGATCGAGAGCGGCGCATTCTCCCGCATCGCCGAGACGGCGGAGCGCAGCGCCTCCGCCCGGTCCTGGTTGAAGCGCTTGGTGACGCAGGCCATGAACTTGGCGTCGAGCGCCTCGTCGCTCATGGGATTGACTGTCGACCCGAGCGGGTGGCCCATCTCGGCGGAGATCTCGCGGCCGTCGCGCAGGGTGACCGTAACCCTGTCGGGATCGTCGGGATCGAGATTGAGAGCGGGATCTCGCGGCACCCGGCCCTCGACGGTGACCAGGGCCGCGAGGTCGCGGACCGCCTGCCGGGCCACTGCCGTGTCGGTGAAATCGTCGAGCCCGAGGTGCCCCTGCAACAGGGCGGCCGCCGCGCAATAGGCGGGACTGAACATCGCCTCGTGCACCGTTTGCGGCACGCCGTAGGGCAGGATCGCGAGATGGAAGTCGGGCACGGAAACAGTCATCGACACCACGTCTTCCGGTGCGACGCCGCGGTCCCGCTTCAACGACAGGGCGGCCCCGATCGTCCGGTGCAGGTAGCCGCAGCAGGGATAAGCCTTCTCGGCCAGGCCGTGCTCGACGATCCCCCAGGGCTTGCCGAGCCTGCCCAGCGTCCGGTCGAAATCGGCCGCGCCCGGATCGACCATCAGGGTGGCGAACCCGGCGGGACCGTCGAGCACGGTGGTCGAGCCGGTGGCGCCCGAGGCGGCCAGATGGGCGGCCAATAAACCGTTCTGCGCGGCCAGCCCGGCGTGCAGCGGCTTGGCCATGGTGCCGAACTGGCTGACATAGCCCGTGCCCATGGAGGTGGCGAAGGAGAGCGCGTGCGCCGTCCGGGCGGCGTCGTGGCCGAGCACGCGCGCGCAGGCGGCGGCGGCGCCGAGGCTGCCCAGGGTCGCAGTGGTGTGCCAGCCGCGGGTGTAGTGGCTCATGTTGACCGCTTCGCCCAGACGCATGATGACCTCCAGGCCGACAACGTAGGCGTCGAGCAGGTCGAGCCCGGCCCCCTCGCCGTCCGGGATCGCGGCCAGGACCGATGGAAAGACCACGGCGCTCGGATGGCTGTTGCCGGGCAGGTCGTAGTCGTCCAGGTCGAAGGCGTGCGCCGCCGTGCCATTGACCAGCGCCGCGCCTGGCGGGGTGAGACGGTCCCGCGTGCCGAAGGCGAGCGCCTTCCCCCTGCCCCAGGGTCTGACGGTGCGCAGCGCCGCCTGGGCCGGCGGCGAAGAGATGCCGTAGATGATGCAGCCGAGCGTATCGAACAGCGCCCGCTCGGCGCGCTTGAGTATCTTGCGATTGCGGACCTGGGGCACCGTCGCGACGAAGGCGGCGATCCGCTCGACCGCCGAGGCCTCGGACTTGGCCACCCCTAGCAGTCCAATGTGTGGTCCCGTTCCCACTGGGTAATGGACCGGCAGTAGGAGTTCCACTCCTCGATCTTCAGCTTGAAGTAGGAGTCGACCAGTTCCTCGCCCAGTCCGGCGCGAAGCACCTTGTCCTTGTGGAACAGGCGCAGGGCGTCGAGCAGGTTGAGCGGCAGCTTCTTGGCGGCCTTGGCCTTGTGGGGCTCCGCGTACATGTCGATGTCGTGACGCTTGCCGGGATCGCGAAGGTTCGTCGTGCCGTCCAGCCCGGCCATGAGAACGCCGGCCTGGAGCAGGTAGGGGTTGGCGGAGCCGTCCATGAGGCGCAGCTCGAAACGGCCAGGATCGGGGATGCGGATCATATGGGTGCGGTTGTTGCCGGCGTAGGTGACGGTGTTCGGCGACCAGGTCGCCCCCGACACGGTGCGCGGCGCGTTGATCCGCTTGTAGGAGTTCACCGTCGGATTGAACAGCGCGGTCAGCGGCTGAGCCGAGTGCATGATGCCGCCGAGGAAGGAATAGGCCAGGTTCGACAGCCCGACCTCGTCGCTCTCGTCATGGAACAGGTTGTTCCTGCCTTCCAGGTCCCAGATCGAGACGTGGGCGTGGCAGCCGTTCCCGGTCAGGTGCGCGAAGGGCTTAGGCATGAAGGTCGCGCGCAGCCCGTGCTGCTCGGCGATGTTCTTGACCATGAACTTGAAAAAGACGTGACGGTCGGCCGTCAAGAGGCAGTCGTCGTACTCCCAGTTCATCTCGAACTGGCCGTTGGCGTCCTCGTGATCGTTCTGATAGGGCCCCCAGCCGAGTTCAATCATGCAGTCGCAGATCTGGCTGATCACGTCGTAGCGCCGCATCAGGGAGGACTGGTCGTAGCAGGGCTTGTCCTGAATGTCGCGCGGATCCGATATCGCCAGGCCGTCGGGCGTGGTCAGAAAGTACTCGCACTCGACGCCGCTCTTCATGCGGTAGCCCTGCTCGGCCGCCTTGGCGATCTGCCGCTTCAGGGCGATGCGCGGCGAGGCCTCGACCTCTCTGCCATCCATCCAGAGATCGCCGGCCAGCCAGCCGACCTCGGGCTTCCAGGGCAGCTGGATCAGGCTGTCGGAGTCGGGAATCGCGAACATGTCCGGGTGGGCCGGCGTCATGTCGAGCCAGGCAGCGAAACCGGCGAAGCCGGCGCCGTCGCGCTGCATGTCACCGATCGCGCGCGCCGGCACCAGCTTGGAGCGCAGTACGCCGAAGAGATCGACGAAGCTGATCAAAAAGTATTTGATGCCGCGGTCCTTGGCGGCCTGCGCGAGATCCTGGGGCATCCTCCCCTCCTTCCCTGATTCTTACTCCGGGCCTGAGGCCCCCCTCGAACACCCTCGCCGCCCCTAAGCGGCGGTGCCATGACAACGCAGTTTCGATGCCTTGCCAAGCAGCCTAGTAACCGCGCCCCGGTATCCAGTCGGTACCCGCGAGCGGCACCTGCGCCATGGCGGCGGCCTCGACGGTGACCGCGACCAGGTCTTCCGGCTCCAGGTTGTGCAGATGAGTCTTGCCGCAGGCGCGTGCGATGGTCTGCGCCTCCAGGGTCATGACGCCAAGATAGTTGGCCAGTCGCCGCCCGGCGCGCACCGGGTCGAGCCGCTTCGCGAGCTCGGGATCCTGGGTACTGATGCCGGCCGGATCGCGGCCTTCGTGCCAGTCGTCGTAAGCCCCGGCGGTGGTGCCGAGCTGCCGATACTCATCCTCCCAATGCGGGTCGTTGTCGCCCAGCGCGACCAGCGCCGCCGTGCCGATCGAGACCGCATCGGCGCCGAGCGCCAGCGCCTTGGCGACATCGGCACCGTTGCGGATACCGCCCGAGACGATGAGCTGCACCCTGCGGTGCATGTCGAGATCCTTCAGCGCCTGCACGGCCGGGCGGACGCAAGCCAGGGTCGGCTGACCCACGTGCTCGATGAAGACCTCCTGCGTGGCCGCCGTGCCGCCCTGCATACCATCGACCACCACCACGTCGGCGCCGGCCTTGACCGAGAGCGCGGTATCGTAATAGGGCCGCGCGCCGCCGATCTTGATGTAGATCGGCTTCTCCCAGTTGGTGATCTCGCGCAGTTCCTGGATCTTGATCTCCAGATCGTCGGGCCCGGTCCAGTCCGGGTGGCGGCAGGCCGAACGCTGGTCGATGCCCTTTGGCAAGGTGCGCATCTCCGCCACCCGGTCCGAGATCTTCTGGCCCAGCAGCATGCCGCCGCCGCCGGGCTTGGCGCCCTGTCCCACCACCACCTCGATGGCATCGGCCTTGCGCAGGTCGTCCGGGTTCATGCCGTAGCGCGACGGCAGGTACTGATAAACCAGCTGCTTGGAATGGCCGCGCTCCTCCGGCGTCATGCCGCCGTCGCCGGTGGTGGTCGAGGTGCCGGCGGCGTTGGCGCCGCGGCCCAGCGCTTCCTTCGCCTGGCCCGAGAGCGAACCGAAGCTCATGCCGGCGATGGTGATGGGGATCTTCAGCTCCAGCGGAGTCTTAGCGAAACGCGTACCGAGCACGACACCGGTGTCGCAGCGCTCGCGGTAGCCCTCAAGCGGATAGCGCGACATGGAGGCGCCGAGGAACAGGAGATCGTCGAAGTGCGGCAGCCGGCGCTTCGATCCGCCGCCGCGGATGTCATAGATTCCGGTGCTGGCCGCGCGTCGGATCTCGGACAGGGTGTAGTCGTCGAAGAGAGCCGACTTGCGCGGTGTCGTGCGGGGCGTGTCAGGATCCAAGGTGCACCTCAATAGGCATCTGCGTGGTCGACGTCGAAATTATAGAGCTTGCGGGCCGAGCCGTAGCGGCGGAAGTCCTCGGGATCGGCATCGATCCCGGCGCGCTCCAGCAGCGAGCCCAGGGTCTCCAGGTGCTCCGGCGTCATCTCCTTCTCGATGCAGTCGGCGCCCAGGCTCTCCACCTTGCCGCGCACGAAGAGCTTGGCTTCGTAGATCGAGTCGCCGAGCGCTTCGCCGGCATCGCCGCAGATCACCAGAGTGCCGAGCTGCGCCATGAAAGCCGACATGTGGCCGACCGAACCGCCAACCACGATGTCGATCCCTTTCATGGAGATGCCGCAGCGCGAGGAGGCATCGCCTTCGATCACCAAGAGACCGCCGTGGCCGGTCGCACCGGCCGACTGGCTGGCGTTGCCTTTCACGCGCACCGTGCCGGACATCATGTTCTCGGCGACGCCGGGGCCGGCATGACCCTCAATGATTATTTCGGCCTGCTTGTTCATGCCGCCGCAGTAGAAGCCGGCGTGGCCCTCGACCGTCACCTTGGCCGGTGCGTCGAGCCCGACGGCGATGGAATGGCGGCCGAGCGGATTGAGCAGGCGCCAATCCAGATCGTTCGATTCACGGCTAAGCGCATGAAGCTGCTGGTTGACCGCGCGCAGGCCGACCTCGGCAAGATCGAGCTCCGCCATCAGGCCCGGCCCCAGCTGTAGATCCGCGCCGGGACCGGTTCCCAGATCCGCGCCTTGTCAGCGCCCGGCAAGGTCGCGATCGAACGGTACTCGGTAGCCATCGCCACCCAGTCGTCGGTCTCGGCCAGGACCGCGTGCTTGCAGGCGATCGGGTCGCGCAGCACCGCAAAACCGTTCTTGGTGCCGATGGCAAAAGTATAGAAGCCGTCGAGGTCTCTGATCGCCGCCTCGAGCGCTTCGTCCAGGCTGGCCCCCTGGCGCAGGCGCCAGGTCAGGTAGCCCGCCGCCACCTCGGTGTCGTTGTCGGTCTGGAACTCCACTCCGTCCCGCTCCAGGCGCCGCCGCAGGCGGTTATGGTTGCTGAGCGAGCCGTTGTGCACGAGGCAGAGGTCTAGGCCGGTCGAGAAGGGGTGGGAGTGCTGCGTCGTAACGGCGCTCTCGGTCGCCATGCGGGTGTGGCCGAGGGCGTGGGTGCCGGTGATCTCGCGCAGCGCGAAGCGGCGCACAACGTCCTTCGGCAGGCCCTTCTCCTTGTAGATCTCGATCGTGCTCCCGGCGCTCATGACCCGGAGCTCCGGGTGGTGCTCCCCGAGCCAGGCCCTAACGCCGTCGAGATCACCGTGAACCACGATGATTGCGTGGCTCGCGCGCACCTCGACATCGGCCTTGTGCCCCAGGCTCTTGGTCATTTCCTTGGCGAGAGGCTTCCAGGGGAAGGCGTCGTCCGCGCTGAACAGCGCGAGCTTGACGCTCTCCTTCGGCGCGGGATCGCGGTAGATCGCCACGCCGGCACTGTCCGGCCCCCGGTCGGACATCTCGATCAGCATGGACGAGAGATGCTCGCCGAGTCTCGATTCGAATTCCGGGTTCTTGGTGAAGAACCCAACGATACCGCACATGCCCCTCTCCTTCCCGTTCCAAGGACCCTAGCGTCTCGTCCTGGGCAAATCAATTTGAGGAAAATAATTTTCTTCCGAGGAACATCAAGGACCGCAGAACGCCTCACAGATAGCGTGGCAGAACATCCTCGGGCCGCCGCGGCGCGATTCCAAGGTCGGCGAAGCCGGCGGCCGCCGCCTGGACCACATTGTCGGCCCTCATCAGCGCGACCTGATCCCGTGTCAGCGGCGGGCTCGGCAGGAACGACGCTGCAACGGCCGCCAGGTCCCACAGCAGAAAGGGAACGGGCAGCAGGAGGCGTCGCAGACCGAGCCGCCGGCAGGTCAGGCGCAGCAGGTCGCGGTAGGGGATGACCTCCGGCCCACCAAGCTCGAACAGGCCGCCGTGATGCGCCGGGTTCTCGATGGCGCGCACCACGGCCTCCGCGACATCCCCGACATAGACCGGCTGAAGGCGCGTCGCGCCGCTCCCGAAGAGGGGCAGAACCGGGCTCGCTCGGACCATCTCGGCGAAGAGGTTGAAGAAGCGGTCGCCCGGCCCGAAGATCGCGCTGGGCCTCAGGATCACCGCGTCCGGGAAGGCCGCGCGCACCGCTTCGTCACCGCGGCCGCGCATACGCGCGTAGCCCGAAAGCGACTGCGGGCCGGCGTTGATACCGGAGACGTGGACCAGGGTCCGCAAGCCCTCGTCCCTAGCGCGGCGCGCCAGGGCCTCGGCGCTGTGCAGATGCACTGACTCGAAGGTGTCCTGCCCCTTCTCGACATAGAGGGAGACGCAGTTGACCGCCGAGGCCGCGCCTTCGAGCGCCGCCCCGACGAACGCCGGGTCGCGCAGGTCGCCGCTGAGGCAGGCTATGCGCTTGCCGCATTCCGCGAAAATGGCGCCGGCAGGCCGGCGCGAAGCAACCCTGACGCCGTATCCCCGCTCGGCGAGACGGCGGACGATGCGGCGCCCGAGGAAACCGGTGCCTCCAAACACCGTGATTACATCGTCCATCCTTCAGGACCGTCGCCGGCCTGGCTACTCCCAGACGTTGGCTTCCTCCTCGAAGCGGGCGCGCTGCGGCCGCACGATGCAGAACCGCTGTCCGGTCGGGGCTTCCATCACGATCCAAGTGCGGATCGCGGCGACGCGCATGGCGCCCAGCCTCTCCAGCCGGGCCGCCTCCGCCTCCAGGTCGTCCGCCTCGATGTCGAGGTGGACCCGGCTCTCATGGTCGACCTGCTGGACCTCGATGTGCGGCGCGTTCGCCTCATCGACCAGTTCGACGTACTTGGCGTCGGCCGGGTCGCCGGTACGCCGCTCCGGAAGCCCCAGGGCCTCGCTCCAGAACTTGGCCGCGGCATCGAGATCCTCGGTGCGACAGTCGATGATCAGGCCGCCCAGCCGGCTCTTATGCATGTGACGTCTTCCTTCCCTTACCTGCCGATGCTTCTTCGGTCTCGGCCTCGGCGATCTTCTTTGCGGCGTCGATGCCGCTCATGTATGCGCCATGGGCCGTGGAGAAGAACTCGCGCGAGGTCGCCTCACCGGCGAAGTAGACCTTCTCATCGAGTGGCTTCGCGAGCTCGACCCTCTGGTGGGCTTGGCCCGGCTGGGCGCAGGAATAGGCGCCCTTGACCCAGGGGTCGCCGCGCCACGCGGTGACATTGTGCCCCGTCACCTGCTTTTTGATACCGCTGCCGAAGGCGGCGGCGAGCTTCTCCGTGGCGAGGTCGACCGAGGCGGCGATGCCAGCGCGCTCGAGCCAGTCGGCGAAGCGCCCCCCGGTCAGGCCGACGACGTGATTGAAGCCGAAGGGGCGCACGCGAAAGGCCATCGGCTCGTCATCGCCGGTCTTCACGGCGAAGCCGGGCCGAACGTCGCTGCCGAAGACGTCCCGGTCGAAGACCAGGCAGATGCGGTTGTGTACACCGACCGGCAAGCCGGCAATGGCCTCCTGCTTCCAAGCGGGCAGCGCCGGCGTAAAGAGGATGTCGCCCGCCGCCAGCACGCCGGTCGACACGGTGACGATGACTCTCTCCGCCTTCAGTCTGCCCCGTGCCGTCTCGACGACGACGCCGGGCCCCGACCAGTCGATCCGGGTCACCGCCGTATTGAGGCTGACCGGCACGTCGGCGCCGTACCGGGCGACCAGCGTGCCGTAGCCGTCCTTGACCGGCCAGTTCTCCTCGGTGTCGCGGTAGGCCATGACGTCGCGTGTGGAGATCTCGTCGACGTCGTGCGAGGTGTAGAGCGACATGAAATAGTCGTGCAGCTCGGTCCAGCGGTCTTCGCGCGCCGTCGCCTCCCAAACCGAGCAGTCCCGCCTGCTTTGCACGACCTGCGCCATCGCTTCCTCGTTCCGCGCCAAGAAGGCGAACCAATCCTCGAGGTTCGAATCGTCGGACCAGCGGCCGTTCTCGAAGTAGCCGCGCGCGAAACCCTCCTTGGTGTAGGCGACGCCCAATTCGTCGGCGATCCTGGCGAAGGGGTTCAGGCTTCCCGAGTGCAGCCAGTGGCAGCCCAGATCGAAGGGCTCGCCGTCGCCGACCGTTTCGGTGTAGGCGCGGCCGCCGATGCGGTGCGAGGCTTCGAGCACCTGGAACGACAGGCCCAGGCGGCGCAGCTCCTTGGCCGCGGCGAGCCCGGCCGCGCCGGCGCCGATCACCACAACATCGACGTCTGCGTCAGCTCTCGTCATGAGATTGCACGATGACCGAGAGGAAGCGAATGGGCAGCGAGATCAGCTCCTCCGGCCCGTGGGGCGCGTCGGAATCGAAGAACAGAGAGTCGCCCGGCTGGAGCCGGTAGGTTTTGTCGGCGTGGCGGTAGAGGACCTCGCCCTCCAACACGTAGACGAACTCCGCGCCCGGGTGCTGGAACAGCGGGAAGACCTCGGATTTCTCGGTCAGGGTGATCAGGTAGGGCTCCATCGAGACCGGCTTGCCGACCGTGTGGCCGAGCAGCTGATACTGGTGCCCGGCGCGAGTGCCGCGCCGCTCGATGGTAAGCCCGTGCCCCGCCTTCACGAAGGTGGCGTCGCGCTGCTCCTCGTACTTCCGGAACAGCGCCGTGACCGGCACGTTGAGCGCCTGGGCCAGGGCGCTAAGCGTCGCCAGCGAGGGCGAGGTCATGCCGTTCTCGATTTTCGACATCATGCCGGGCGAGAGGCCGGTCAGCTTGGCCAGCTCGACCAGGGTCATATCGAGCTGCTGGCGGTACTGGCGCACCTGCCGGCCGATCGCCGCTTCCAGGTGATTGTCTTTCGGCTCGGCCGGCTCCGACGAGGCCAGGTCTGTCGCGGGCTTCGCCATGCCGTCAGGAGGCCGCGGCGAGGGCCTCGCGGGCGGCGCCAAGGGCCGGGACCGGCTCGGCGAAGCGCCGGGCGTGTGCCAGGGCGGGGATCCGCTGCCGTGCCTCGGCGACTTTGGCCGGATCGATCTCGGCGGCGATGAAGCCCGGCCCGTGATCGTCGCCCTCCGCCAGGACCTCGCCCCAGGGATCGACGATCAGGGAGTGGCCGTAGCTGTAGCTGCCGACGCCGTGGTCGCCGTACTGGCAGGGCGCGAAGACGTAGCTGCCGGTCTCGATCGCGCGGGCGCGCTGAAGCACGTGCCAGTGGGCCTGGCCGCTGGTGCGCGTGAACGCGGCCGGGGTTGCCAGGTAGAGCGCGCCGGCCTGCGCCAGGCTGTGATAGAGCTGCGGAAAGCGCACGTCGTAGCAGACCGACAGGCCGAGCGGGCCCCAGGGCGTCTCGGCCAGCACGGCCTGCTCGCCCGGTGCCACCGTGGCCGACTCGCGGTAGCTCTCGCCGCCCTCGAGATCGACGTCGAAGAGGTGGATCTTGTCGTAGGTCGCGGCGATGCCGCCCTTGTCATCGACCAGATAGGAACGGTTATTGACCTTGCCGCCATCCGTGGTCACCGCGAGGGAGCCCAGGAGCAGCCAGGCCTCGAGCTCCCGCGCGAGGTTCCTGAAGCGCGGCAGCGCCGGATGCGCCTCTTCCGTGAAGGGCGTGGAGATCAGCAGACCGTCGATGACGTCCAGGCTGGTGAAGTACTCTGGCAGGCAGATGAGCCGGGCGCCGGCATCCTGGGCGTCGCGCACCAGGTCCTCGGCCTCGGCCATGCTGGCTTCCATGTCGCCGGTGGCGCCGTTCTGAACGCAGGCGACGGTGAACTTTCCGGTCATGTCGGCTCCTCCTCGCAGCCGCGACAGTATAGGTGAGCGCCGCGCGCCCGCAATGCCCCCCGGTTACCCGGGCTGCCCGCCGAACCGCTCCGTGACGACCGCCGGCAGATCGGCGATCGACTCGATCCGGGCATCGGGCACGACGCTCGGATGCTCCAGGTCGGCCGCCGTGAACTTGCCGGTCCGGACCTGCACCGCCCTGATCCCGGCGCTCTGGGCTCCGCCGATGTCGGCCTCGATGTCGTCGCCGACCATCACGGCCTCGTCGGCCGCCACGCCCAGGTCGTCCAGTGCCTGCTGGAAAAAGGCGGCGGCCGGCTTGCCGACGACCACGGCCTCGACTCCCGCCGCGTACTCAACGGCCGCGACGAAGGGACCGGCATCCAGCGCGATCGCGTCGCCGCGCCGGCACCGCCGGTTCTTGTGCAGGGCGATCAGGCGCGCGCCGTCATGGACCAGTCCGAAGATCAGGTTGAGTCGGTCCCAGTCGTAGCCCTTGTAGAGGTCGCCCATGACCACGGCGTCGACCGGGCCCTCGCCGCGGACCTCTAGACCGGCGAAGTCCTCGGCGGTCTCCGGCGGCGCGGCCAGGTGGATGCGGCGGCAACCCCAGGACCCCAGCAGGCCGCGCGCCGCGGCGAGCGGGGTAAAGAGCTGCGATACTTCGACGGCGAGGCCGATGCCTTGGAGCCGTTGCAGCACGCCGGCGCGGGAGGTCGTGGTCGTGTTGGTCAGGAAACGCAAGGCCAGGCCGCGTTCGCGCAGCGCGGCGAGCGTTTCGGCGCAGCCCTCGATCGGCCGCCCCTCCTGGTAGAGGACGCCTTCCAGATCCATGAGGACCGCCCGCAGCGGCATCCGGCCTTTCCTCGCTCGCTGTCTTCTGCCAAGCCTGGCGGATAAGTCTAGAGCGGATCATGTTTGGCCGGAACCACTCATGGTTTCGGCCAAACATGTGGATCCGCTCTACATCCTAGAATGAGAGCAGATTCACGCGATTGAATGGATCGCCCCAGGCGACTCCATTCAATCACGATCTGCTCTAGCGCAGGGACCGCCATGTCCGGAACGAGCTTTGAACTCTCCATCGAAGACCTGCTCGAGCGGTTCCCCCGATTCCAGGTCGCCTTCGCCCTGGTCCGGGGCATGAAGCCGGGCGACACGCCGGGGATCGGGGCCCTTCAGCGCGAGGCCGAGGCGCGCGGGCGCGACCGCCTGGCCGGGCGCGAGGTCGCCGACCTGGTCGAGATCCGGGACTGGCGCGCGGCCTACCGGGCGTTCGGCTGCAAGAAGACCAGCTACAGGAACTCCTGCGAGGCCTTGCTGAGGCGCCTGCGCAGCGACGCGGGGCTGCCCTCGGTCCTGCCCCTGGTCGATCTCTACAACGCCCTCTCGGTCAAGCACCTGGTCCCGATCGGCGCGGACGACGTCGAGAAGCTGGCGCCGCCGCTCGCCTTCCGCTTCGCCCGGCCCGGCGACGGCTTCCTCGATCTGGCCAGGGATCCGCCGGAGAACGACCATCCGGCCGTCGGCGAGGTGGTCTACACCGATTCCGAGAAGTGCCTCTGCCGCCGCTGGAACTGGCGCCAGGATGCGCGCAGCCGGATCCGGCCGGGAACCCGCGACGCCGCCGTCGTGATCCAGACCCTGGCCCCCGACGGCGCCGAGCGCCTGGCGCGGGCGGCGCAGGAGCTGGCCTCGCTCGCCGCGGCCGATCTGGGCGCGACCTGCCGGTGGGCCATTGCCTCTGCGGCCGAGCCGAAGATCGTGGTCAGCGGATAGTCGGGCGCTCGCCGAGACGCTCCCTCAGCCACCCGGAGAAGGCCGAGACGGAAGGCTCCAGCTCGGCATAGGGCCCTGGCCGCGACAAGGGCGACGCGATCCCGGCCTGCTGCTCCTCCAGGACCGCGATGTCCTCGGCGATCGCCGTATCGAGACGGTGGTAGTAGGCCTCGGCCCGGGTCTCGAAATCCGGCAGCTCCGTGCTCGAACGCGGGAAACAGACGCTCTGGACGATCCGGCTCCGGGCCGGGGTGATCGGCGTCGCCTCGTAGATCCAGGCGCAGTCCCGCGCCAGCGCGAAGGTCATCGAGGGGAACACCCAGGTGTAGCGCGTCCCCTCCCGATTCCGGCCGCCGAGGCTGGGCATCGAAGGCAGGGCCTCGCCCTGGTCGTCGGCGAGCAGCGCGCTTGCGCCGTCGTGGGTGCCGAACTGGCTGACGAAGCAGCCCGTGGCCTCGTCGAGCCCATCCGGCCGATCATAGATCCCGCCGATCGAGCCCGGATGCACGAAGGGAAGGTGATAGTATTCGTTGAAGACGTCGAGGAAGAGCTTCCAGTTGCAGTCCACCTCGAAGGACCGGCGCCGCGTGGTCACCAGATCAGCCGGCGCCCAGGGCGCCAAGACGTCGCTCAAGTTACCAAGCCATTCGTCCAGGCTTGGGGCTTCCTGATCGCAACAGAGAAAGACGAAGCCGTCGCGCAGGGCGACGCGGAGCGGCACCAGGCCGTAGTCCTCGGCCGCGAAGCCTGGGCTCCGGGTCATGCGCGGTGCGGCGGTCAGCCGGCCGTCGAGCCCGTAGCGCCAGCCGTGGAATGGACAGACGATGGCGCGGCAGGCCCCCTGCCCTTTCAGCAGCCGCGTGCCACGGTGGCGGCAGGAATTGGCGAAGGCCCGCAGTGCGCCGGACTCGTCGCGCAGCACCAGGACCGCCAGGCCCGCTGGATCGACCGCGAGGTAACTGCCGGGTTCGGGCCAGAGGTCCTCGCGTCCGATCCCGATCCAGGACCGCGCGAAGAGCTGGGCGCGCTCCCGGGCGAGGTAGCTCTCCGCGCTGTACCACGCGGAAGGCAGGGACAGCGCTGTCACGCGCTCTTTCCCTGAGCGTGGAAGTGGTAACCCAGGACGTTGAGCAGGAGCTGGGCGGCCAAGAAGGCCGTCGTGCCGGTCCGGTCGTAGTCCGGCGCGACCTCGACCAGGTCGATGCCGACGATCTCGCCCCGGGCCGTCAGACCCTGCAGCAGCTCGAGGACCTCGTAGTAGAGGAAACCGCCATGACTGGGCGTGCCGGTCCCCGGCGCGATCGAGGGATCGAAGCCGTCGATATCGATGGTGCAGTAGTAGCGGACACCCGAGGGGATCCGTTTGAGAACGGCTTCGACGCCGAGGCGGCGGAAATCGCGCACCGACAGGATGTCTGAGCCGGCCCGGCGCGCCGCTTCGTAGTCCGCCCGGTTGGACGAGGAGACGTGGCGGATGCCGAGCTGGGTAAAGCCGGTGACGTGCTTCAGCTCCGATGCGCGACGGAGCGGATTGCCGTGCCCGTAGCGCACCCCGTGGCGCTCATCGACGAAGTCGAGATGCGCGTCGACGTGGATGATGTGTACCGGTTCCTGTTCGGAAAAGGCGCGGATGCAGGGGATGTGCACCGAATGGTCGCCGCCCAGCACCACCGGCAGGGCGCCGGCGGCCAGGATCTTGCGCACCGCGTGCTCGGCGTTGTCCAGGCTGCGGATCGTGTCGGTGTGGATCATGTCGGCGTCGCCGACGTCGACGATGCGGACCTGGTCGAGCGGCAGATAGGTGACGTCGTCCTCGAAGTCGTAGGCACCGGCGTGGCCGAAGCTGTATAGGGTCGAGGCTTCCCGGATGGCGCGCGGACCGAAACGGGCGCCGGCACGGAACTGCGTGCCCATGTCGAAGGGAATGCCGAGGATCGCCGCGTCGGCGTCGATCGCCTCCCAGTCGAGGCAGGCCGGCCGCTTGGCGAAGGTCGCGTGGCCGACGAACGGCAGGTCGAGCCGGCCCTTGTCGTAAAGGTTCTCCGTCATGCCGCCTCCTTTTTCCGCCCGGTGCATGGCCCGGGTCCGACAAGGGTCACAGCTTATGGCGGCGGTCGCAACCGGGAAGCGGGGTCACAGGGAGAGCCAGCGGGTCAGGAAGTCATCGAACCATGCGGCCATGGCGGCGTCGTGTCGCCGGGCGTCGGCCAGCTGGCGCTCTCGGGAATGGGCTCCCGGGGCCTCCAGGGAAGCCGAAGCTTCAGTCATCCAGCGTTCAATCACCGAGGGCGAGACCTCGGGATGGAACTGGAGGCCGTAGGCCGACGGGCCGAAACGGAAGGCCTGATTCGGGAAATCCGGCCCCGTCGCCAGCAGTTCGGCGCCCGCTGGCACATCGAAGCCTTCCTTATGCCAGTGATAGAAATGGATCGAGCGGTCGAGAAAATCCCGTGCGGCCGGGGTCGGTTCGATTTCGACGTAGCCGATCTGGTGCTGGCCCTCGGGGTGGGGCCCGACCTCGGCGCCCAGCGCCCGGGCCAGGAGCTGGCCGCCCAGGCAGATCCCCAGGTATGGATGCCCGGCATCGACCCAGTCGCCGATCCA
The DNA here is from genome assembly GCA_030064845.1 of Kiloniellales bacterium. Taxonomy (NCBI): domain Bacteria; kingdom Pseudomonadati; phylum Pseudomonadota; class Alphaproteobacteria; order Rhodospirillales; species Kiloniellales bacterium. The sequence goes on along the minus strand of JASJEC010000001.1, from coordinate 134,345 downwards.
GGCGAGCTCGGCCTGGAGGTAGGGACGGTCGTGGTCTTCGCTCAGGTTCTCGGTCCCGCCGTAGACCACGACGGCGTCGTAGGCTGCCCGCCTGGCGGGAAGCGCGTCCCCCTTCCCGGGGCAGAGCCATTCGATCGCGCAGCCGCGCTCCTCGAACCAGCGCGACGCGCGGTCGTCCCGTTGCCCTACCGGGTGGTCGATCAGCAGAATTCGCTTCGGCATGGCTCAGTCCGCCCTTGTCCGCGCAACCAGAAAGGCGTCCATGTGGAACCGGGCCTGATCCGGCCGGTAATGCCATGACGTCCCGACCGGACAGGCGCGCCGCGCCCGGCAGCCGAGCTCCAGGCAGTCCGCCCCTTCGGGAGCCCGGACATGGGCCACGCAGGCCGGCACGTCGTAGCCTCCCGCGCCGAAGGCGGCCACCGGGCAGACCGAGAGACAGGGTTTTTCCTCACAGGTGTCACACGGCCGCGCAACCGGCGCCCAGGGCGCAAGATCGAGCGGCTCTGCGAAGGCGAGCGCGCCGCGATAGGCGTGCCACAGCCCATAGTCCGGGTGGATCAGGATACCGAGCGGCGACTCAGCGACGGGTCCCGCGCGCTTGGCCCAGGCAACGAAGGGGTGATAGGGCGGGCCACCGAAGGGATAGAGCCCCGCCGCGCCGAGGTCGTCGGCCAACTGCCCGATCACTCGCCGGCTCCAGCGGTCGAGGGCATCGGGCTGCCCGTCCCCGCTCTCCGGCGCCGCCTGGAAGGCCAGCCACATCGCGGAACCGACGTTGCCAAGCAAGACCAGGCTGCGCGCCGGACGGCCCGCCACCGCCGGCACGCGGTCTTCCTCGTGCGGATGGAAGGCGCCGCAGACCACGAGGCCGGCAGCGCCGGCCGCTCGTTCGACCGTTTCGATGTCCATGATTTCGCATAAGCGAGAAATCATGTCAGTTCAACCGCGACGGCTCGCTCCGGGCGGTCGATCGCCCGCGACACGGCGTGCGGCTAGCGGTTGTCGCTCAGCAAAAAAAGTGTCACACACAAAGGGATGCAGGCGGCGGGGCAGCAAAGGGAATAAAGCAAAGGTGTCCCAAGGGTTCGAAACCCGACCGGGCGAGGCTCGTCGAGACAAAGCGGACTCCCGAGAGCAGCCGACGCGCCGCGTCAGCCCGTCACAGCGGGATAGCCCCCAGGTTTTCGGGTTCTACCTGATCCCCAAGTTCTCCATGTTAACCTTCACGTCGGCGGTCGAGCCGCTGCGCTGCGCCAATCGCCTGGCAGGGCAGGATCTCTACGCCTGGCGGCTGTTCTCGGAGCAGGGCGGGCCGGTGGCGGCCTCGAACGGTATCGAGCTTCTCACAGAAGGCGATATGGACGAACCGGGCCCCCTCGACCATCTCATCGTGGTCGCCGGGCTCAGCGTCGAGAAGTACGACGACAAGCGGCTGTTCGCCTGGCTCAGGCGCCTCGACCGCACCGGCTGCCGGGTCGGGGCGCTCTCTACCGGCAGCTATATCCTCGCCCGGGCCGGCCTGCTGGACGGCTACCGCTGCACCATACACTGGGAGAACCTCGCCGGGTTCCAGGAGGTCTTCAGCCACCTAGACATCACCGGCGAGCTCTACGAGATCGACCGCAACCGGATGACCTGCTCCGGCGGCACCGCCGCCCTGGATATGATGCTCTCGATCATCGCGGTCGAACACGGCCGTGACCTTGCGACCCAGGTGGCCGAGCAGTTCATCCACGAGAGGATCCGGGACCAGCGGGACCAGCAGCGCATGGGCCTGCGCAGCCGCCTCGGCATCAGTCACCCGAAGCTGCTCCAGGTGATCGCCCTGATGGAGGAGAACCTGGAAGAGCCCGTGCCACGGTCTGAGCTGGCGCGGCGGGCCGGCATGTCGACCCGGCAGCTCGAGCGGCTGTTCCGCAAGTATCTCTCGAGAACGCCGACGCGATACTACCTGGAGCTCAGGCTCTATCGCGCGCGGACCTTGCTGGCCCAGACCTCCATGTCGGTGCTTGACGTGGCGCTGGCCTGCGGCTTCGTTTCCGCCTCCCACTTCTCCAAGTGCTACCGGGAATTCTTCAATCGAACACCCCGGGAAGAGCGCTTATTGCCCACTTAATAGAAATAATTTTCGCATTATTTGAGATACTTCTGCCCTTTTCTTAATTTTTCCTTATAGAACTTTTGGTTCACTCGACACAATCTTTTCACCCGCCTGGGGACCGCGCCCGTGCATCTTTTCCGTCAGTTTCTCAGAGATGAATCAGGGGCAACTGCGATCGAGTATGCCTTGTATCTGGGGCTGATCGCGGTGGTGATCGTCGGTTCCCTGAACTCCTTGAGAGAAGGCATGATCGAGATGTACGACTTCGTGTCTTCCGAGGTCAACGATAACATCGACTTCTAGATTAAGACGTTCTGGCCTGGCGCCGGCCATCAACCCGCCATCTATTCCTTCTCTGCCCGATCGAACGCCGTCGCTCGCGGCACAGAGGTGATTCGCGACCGGCCCCCGCCGATTCCGGCTTGTCACTTGCAAGCCCGATGCGTGTAGGCTCGTAGCCGGTAATCTTCAGACCGCAGCCGCGAGCCGGAACCATGGCGAAATCCCGCCGCTTCAAGCTTCGTCCGGGCAGACTGACCCTGTCCGACCTCTATGCATTTTGGCGCGGCGCCTACGCCGGGGTCGCCGTGACGCCCGACGCCTGGCCCAGGGTCGAGGCCTCGGCATCAGCCGTGCAGGCGGTATCGCGCGACGGCGGCCAAGTCTACGGCATCAATACCGGCTTCGGCAGCCTCGCCAGTACCAGCATTCCGCACGACCAGCTCTCGGAGCTTCAGCGCCGCCTGGTCCTTTCCCACTGCGCCGGTGTCGGCGAGCCGCTTTCTCCCCGGGTAACCGCCCTCACCCTGGTGCTCAAGATCAACGCCCTGTCCAGAGGCTACTCCGGGATCCGTCGCGTCGTGATAGAGCGGCTGGTGACCCTCTACAACGCGGGAGCGCTGCCCGTCGTGCCGGCCCAGGGTTCGGTCGGCGCGTCGGGCGACCTGGCTCCCCTCGCTCACCTCTCGGCCCCTCTGATCGGCCAGGGTGAGGTCATCCTCGAAGGCGAGCGCATGGTGGCCGCGGCGGCCCTGCAACGGCTCGGCCTGGAGCCCCTGACGCTCCAGGCCAAGGAGGGGCTTGCTCTGCTCAACGGGACCCAGGTCTCGACGGCCCTTGCTCTGGCGGGCCTCTTCGCGGGCCTCGATGCCTTCGCCGCCGCCCTGGCCGCCGGGGCGCTCGCCGTGGACGCCGTTCTAGGCAGCGATACGCCTTTCGACCAGAGGATCCACGCGATCAGGGGTCAGCCCGGCCAGATTACCACCGCCGCCGTGCTGAAGGCCTTGCTGCACGGCAGCGCGATCCGCGGTTCGCACCTGACCTGCGACAGGGTACAGGACCCCTACTCGCTGCGATGCCAGCCCCAGGTCATGGGCGCCGCCCTCGACATGCTGGGCGCCGCCGCCGAGATGCTGGGACGTGAGGCCAACGCGGTCTCGGACAATCCGCTGGTCTTCGCGGACGACGGCGAGATCCTCTCGGGCGGCAATTTCCACGCCGAGCCGGTCGCCTTCGCGGCCGATATGGCCGCCATCGCCCTCAGTGAGGTGGGCGCCCTGTCGGAACGGCGAACCGCCATGCTGACCGACGCCCACCATTCGAGCCTGCCGCCCTTCCTGATCGCGGACCCTGGCATCAATTCCGGCTTCATGATCGCCCACGTGACCGCCGCGGCGCTGGCAAGCGAGAACAAGCTCCTCGCCCAACCGGCCAGCGTCGACAGCCTGCCGACCTCGGCCAACCAGGAAGACCACGTCTCCATGGCCACCCACGGCGCCAGGCGCCTGAACACCATCGACGAGCACCTCAGGTCGATCATCGCGATCGAGCTTCTGGCCGCGGCTCAGGGCATCGATCTGCGCAAGCCCCTGGCCACCGCGCCGCGCCTGGTCGAGGTCATGAAGGCCGTGCGGGAACGCGCCTCGTTCCTGGAAGCGGACCGGCCACTCTCGCCGGATATTGCCGCGACGGCCGATTTGATCGAGAGCGGCTGGTTCCTCGATTTCATATGGCCGGACGCAGCAAGCCGCCCGATTCTGATGACTTAATCTTTGACTAAATTTAATAATCTTTTTATACTATGCTTAATAGACATATGGCGGTCTTCTTCCCGGCCCGGACCCGTCTTATTGGACCGGACCGCTGGCGGGGAACCACGGGAAAACTTGAGGGGCAATCAGAAATTGGCATCGCTCGGCACCACAGAGAAAGTCGTTCCCCTGGTTCAACCGGCGGAGAGAGACATGGCAGCAACGTCTCTCGACAGCCAGGCGGTTCATCTTCTTCGCTGCGCGCACAAGCGGGCCTCCGCCCTCTTCGTCGCGGAGTTGGGAGAGAAGAACCTCACGCCGGCTCAGTACCTGGCCATCACCCGGCTGTACGATCTGAAACGGGTCTCCCAGAACCAGCTCGGCCGCATGACGGCCATGGATCCGGCGACCATCCAAGGGGTGGTGCAGAGGCTCATGGGACGCGGCCTGGTCGAACGCCATCCGGACGAGAACGACCGCCGGCGGGTCATGCTCTGCCTGACGAGCGCCGGGCGGGCCGCGGTCGAAGAGATCAAGGACCAGATCACCGCGATCAACGACCGCATTCTCCAGCCGCTTTCCCGCGGCGAGCGAGAGCACTTCATTCGACTTCTCAGGCGTCTCGGCTAACCGTCTGTCCAAAAAACGTTTTACGCGACCGGCCCGCCGCGAAAAAGATCGCGGCGGCTACGGCGCGGTAGGAGCCGTTCGGGTCAGCGGACCTGCTCTAGCCCTCGACGGTCCAGGTGTGGCCGGCGCGCAGCAGCTCGGCAACGTTCGCCGTGCCGACGGACGCGCGCGCCGCGGCGCCGTCCCCTGCTAGGAGCTGATCGTAGCTCGGGCTGGGATCGCAATAGATCACGCCCAGGGCCACCGGGAAGTTCGGCGGCTCGAGGGCGGCGAGCATTGCGGCCAGGACGGGATCCGTCTCGTCGTGGCGAAGCAGATCCTGCTCACCGACACCGCCGCCCAGCGTGACCACCTCGAGCTTGAGGCTGTTGGGCTTCAGCATCAGCCCCTTGTCCCCGTCCTTGCCGAACACCAGCGGCTCGCCGTGGCGGAGATGAAGCTGGGCCTCCTCGGCCCGGTCGCGGTCCGTGATCGCCGCATGGACCCGGTCGTTGTAGACGATGCAGTTCTGCAGGATCTCGATGAAGGACGTGCCCCTGTGGTCGCGCGCCCGTTTCAGCAGATCGGGCAGACGCTTTTGCTGGGTATCCACGCCGCGCGCAACGAAACGGGCGCCGGACCCGAGCGCGAAGGCGGCCGCCGAAATCGGCCGTTCCATCGAGCCAGCCGGCGTCGAGGGCGACCGGGTGCCGGCCCGCGAGGTCGGGGAGTACTGGCCCTTGGTCAGCCCGTAGATCTCGTTGTTGAACAGGAGGAACTGGACATCGACGTTGCGCCGCAGAAGGTGCAGCAGATGGTTGCCGCCGATCGACAGCGCGTCGCCGTCACCGCTGACCACCCAGACGTCGAGCTCCGGTCGGGTCAACTTGATCCCGGTCGCGATCGCCGCCGCGCGCCCGTGTATGGTGTGGAAGCCGTAAGTGTTCAGGTAATAGGGGAACCGCGCGGCGCAGCCGATTCCGGAAACGAAGACCGTGTTCGCGGGGTCCGCCTGGACCTGTGCGAGGCAGTGCTGGACCGATTTCAGAATCGCGTAGTCGCCGCAGCCTGGGCACCAGCGGACTTCCTGATCGGAGGCATAGTCCTTGGCGGAGAGCGCCGGCGGTGTCGCAACGTTCATGTGCCGGCCTCCGTTCGCTCGTCGATAGCCGCCTCGATCTCGGTGATCATGAAGGGCTTGCCCGCTACCTTGTTGAGCCCCTCGGCGGGCAGCAGGTAGGTGCTCCGCAATAGGGCCAGAAGCTGTCCGCAGTTCATTTCGGGAACCAGGACGCGATCGAACTTCGCGAGCAGCGCCCCCAGGTTCGTCGGAAGCGGCCAGAGGTGCCGCAGATGGATGTGCGAGACCGCGCGACCCTCGGCGCGCTTGTTCGACACGGCGCGCGAGATCGGACCGTAGGTCGAACCCCAGCCGACCACGGCGAGCCGGCCGCCGCCCTCGCCCTGATCGACCGCTTGATCGGGGATCTCCTTGGCAATGCCGGCGATCTTGGCTGCGCGCAGCTCGGTCATGCGCTGGTGGTTCTCGGCGTCGTAGGACACATCGCCGCTGGCCGCGTCCTTCTCCAGGCCGCCGATCCGATGCTCCAGACCCGGGGTGCCCGGCACCGCCCAGGGCCGCGCGAGCGTCTCGGGATCCCGGGCATAGGGCCGGAAGCCCTCCGGATCCTGGTGAAACCGTGCCGGGAACCGCGGTATGGCGTCGAGATCGGGGATGCGCCAAGGCTCCGAGGCGTTGGCGATGTAGCCGTCGGACAGCACCATGACGGGGGTCATGAAGGTCACCGCCAACCGGACCGCCTCGATCGCGACAGCGAAACAGTCGCCGGGAGACGAGGCGGCGATCACCGCCATCGGGCTGTCACCACTGCGCCCGAACAGTGCCTGGTTCAGGTCGGACTGCTCGGTCTTGGTCGGCATGCCCGTCGAGGGGCCGGCCCGCTGCGAATTGATAACAACGAGCGGCAGCTCGGTCATGACCGCCAGCCCCAGGGCCTCGCCCTTCAGCGCGATCCCGGGCCCGGAGCTCGAGGTCACCCCGATGCCCCCGGCATAGGACGCGCCGATCGCCGCGCAGGCCGCCGCGATCTCGTCCTCGGCCTGGAACGTTAGGGCGCCACGGCCCTTGAGCCCGGCCAGAACGTGGAGGATCTGCGAAGCCGGCGTGATCGGGTAGGAGCAGAACGTCAGCGGCAGCTCGGCGAACTGCGCTCCCGCCACCAGGCCGTAGGCCATGGCCTCGGTACCGGTGATGTTGCGATAGAGCCCAGGCGGGATCTTGGCCACCGGCACGACGAACCCGCCAATATCCCTAGGCAGCTCCGCGGTCTCACCGAAGGCGTGGCCGGCGTTGAGCGCCGCGATGTTGGCGGCCGCCAGGTCGGGGCGCTGAGCGAACTTAGCGGTCAGCCACTCGGTGGTTGGAAGCCGGTCCCGGTCGTACAGCCAATAGACGAGGCCCAGCGCCCAGAAGTTCTTGCACCTAAGCCCTTCCTTCTTCGACAGCCCCTGTTCGCGAACAGCTTCGAGCGTGAGGCTGGAGATGTCGAAAGGCAGAACCCGGTAAGCGGAGAGCGTATCGCCGTCCAGGGGATTGGCCTCGTAGCCCGCCTTGCGCAGGTTCCTTTCCCCGAACGCGCCCACATCGGCGATGATCAGTCCCCCGGGCTTGAGGTCCGGCAGGTTGACCTTCAGCGCAGCCGGATTCATGACGACCAGCACGTCGGGCTGGTCGCCCGAGGTCTTGATGTCGCGGGCGCCGAAGTTGATCTGGAACGCCGAGACGCCGAACGTCGTGCCGGCGGGGGCGCGAATCTCGGCCGGATAGTCCGGGAAGGTCGCCAGGTCGTTGCCGCTTAGCGCCGTCGAGAGCGTGAACTGACTGCCCGTGAGCTGCATGCCGTCGCCGGAATCACCGGCGAAACGAACCACGGAGGATTCGACTACCTGCCGTGCACGGGCGGCACCTTTAAGCGCCGCAGAGACGTCCATACCCTGTAACTCTCCCGGGGCCCCAACGCCGCGGCCCTCGATGCCGCGCGTAGCGTGATATAGAGTGCCGACGGCCTATTGTCACGATCAAGTTTGCGGCTCGGACTGCGCCAAGACGTCGAGCATCTCGGAGAGTCGGGTCAGCTTCCTGCGCGGGGCGCCCGGCGGTGCGGCGGCGATCTCCCAGGCCTCCAGACGCTTCCAATCGGCGAAGGAGACCCAGCCTGCGGTGCTCTCTTGCAGCAATCGGACCAGCTCCCGTCGACCGGGCTTGCCGCCGCTGCCGACGTCTTCGGCGATCTGGGTCGCGACGGCGGCGCCGTCCGGCTTGTTGCTGCCGATCACGCCGACCGGGCCCCGCTTGGCCCAGCCGACGACATAGAAGCCGGTCGAGATCCGCCCGTCGCGGTGCGCAACGTGGCCCTTCTCCAGCAGCAATCCCGGAATGGCGGGTGTGCGGTAGCCGATCGCCGCCACCAGCAGTCCGCAGGGCAGATCGAAGAACTGCCCGGTTCCGATCGCGCGTCCGTTTTCCAAGCGCGTGCGCTCCAGCCGCAGCGCCGTGATTCGGTCGTCGCCCAGCACCTCGACCGGCTGGGCCAGGAAAAGGAAATGCAGGTGCTTTCCCTGCGCCTTCGGTGGGCCCTCGGCCATTTGACGCAGTGTCGCCAGGTTCTTCTCGCGCAGGCGCCTGTCGCGGTCCGGCATCGTTCCGGTCACCGCGCCCGGAAGGCTCGCCTGGTCGATCACCGGACGGCAGTTCCGCAACCTGCCCATCTCGCGGAGCTCCACGTTGGTCCACTTTGCTTCCACGGGCCCGCGCCGCCCGATCAGATAGACGTCGCGAATCGGCGCTTCGTGGATGCGTCTGGCAACGTCTTCCGGCAGGTCCGTGGCGCGCATTTCCTCGGGAGTCTTGAGCAGCAACCGCGCGACATCGAGCGCGACGTTGCCATTGCCGATGATGGCGGCCGAGGTGACAGCCAGGTCGGGATCCAGGCCGCAGTGGCGCGGATGACCGTTGTACCAGCCCGCGAAGTCCGCCGAGCCGTAGACGCCCCTCTTTTCCGCGCCCGGGACCGTGAGCGGGCGGTCGAGCGGCGCGCCGACCGCGACGACCACGGCGTCGTAGAGCGCGCGCAAAGTGCCCAGCGACAGGTCGCGCCCGACCTCGACGTTTCCGAAATAGCGCACGCGCGAGTCCATGGCGGTCTTCTCGAAGGCTTTGGAGACTTTCTTGGTCTTTTCGTGATCCGGCGCGACACCGAAACGGATCAGGCCGTAGGGCGTCGGCAGAGCCTCGAGCAGGTCTATCTGACAGTCCAGGCCAGAGCGAAGCAGCGCCTCGGCTGCGTAGAAGCCGCTTGGTCCGGCGCCAACGATGGCGACAGTGACCGCCATGTCCGCTTTCGCATCTTCTCTCGCGCGAGCGGCCGTAGCCGGAGGGGCGCGAGACTCGACGTTGCCAAAGTCTCCCCTGGGTGCACTATCCTGCAACGCGTGACAAGTGCATGCTGTCGGCGGTCGGCAGCGCCGCCGACACGGTGACCGACGTGACCGACAAAAAACTCGACGACAGGAGCGACGCGACGCGAGACCCGGCAGCCGGGTCGGCGGGACGAGCGAAAAGCGATCGCCTGCTGCAGCAGATGCGCGCCGCTGTGAAAGATCACCGCGCCGGGCGCCTGGACCGGGCGATTGCGGCCTACCGCGCGATCCTGCGCGATCATCCGAACTTCGCGGAGGCCGGCCACAACCTGGCCGTAGCGCTCAGAACCCAGGGACGGCTCCCCGATGCCATCGCCTGGTGGCGCAGGGCCCTGGCCGCGCGCCCGGACTACGCGGCGGCCCACGCCGGGCTGGCATCGGCCCTGGCCGCCGCCGGACAGCAGAACGACGGCCTCCGACACGCCGTTTCCGCGGTGCGTCACGATTCAGGGAACCTCGGGCACAAGCTTCTGCTCGCGGATCAGCTCCGGCCCATGCGCTTTTCCGAGGCCAGCCCGGAAGTCGTCGCGGCGATCCTGGACTGCTTCGAGACCGACGGCATCGAGCATCAGCTGATCAGCGCCGCCGCGCTCAGCCTGTTGCGCCGGGAACCGGCGATCGCCCGAGCCTTGTCGCTCGCGGAGACCGGCACGGAGGACCTGGAGCTTGCGCTCGGCCAGGGCGCGCTGGCGGCGCTGTTCGAGAACCGGCTGCTGCACGCCGTGTTGTCGCGGTCGCTCCTCGCCGCACCGGACTTCGAGCTGCTGTTCTCCCGCTTTCGCTATTGCGCCCTACGCGGCCTTTCGGCCCCCGAATCGGCGGAAGGTCCGCCGGGACTGTTTCATGCCGATCCCGCTCTTCTCTGCGCACTCGCCAGCCAGTGCTTCCTGAACGGCTACCTATACCTCGAGAGCGAGGGCGAGCGCGCCGCCGTGGAGCCGCTCCACATGCGCCTGGGCTTCGGACCGGCCTCGGTCGCGGAACTCTGCGTCCTCGCGATGTACCGCCCGCTCCACTCGACCCGCTCCCCCGCCGCCCTCGGCAACTGGGCCAGGACCGCGCCGGAGCCGGTGCGCGCCCTTGTGCGGCAGCAACTGGACGAGCCCCTGGCCGAAAAGGCCCTGGCGCGCGAACTGCCGTCGGCGACGCCGGTGACCGACGCGATCTCTCTGGCGGTCAGGCAGCAGTATGAAACCAATCCTTATCCACGCTGGGTGTCGACCAACGCCAAGAGAGCGCGCCCGCTGGCCGCGGTGCTCGGCCGTCTGTTCCCCCACGCGGGCGGCCTGCCCGATCCGGCGCGCCCGCTGAGGGTTCTGGTGGCCGGCTGCGGCACGGGCAAGCACGCAGTCGACGTCGCCCTGCGGTTTCAGGACGCCGAGGTGTTGGCGGTCGACCTGAGCCGCCCGTCCCTCGCCTATGCCAAGCGCCGGGCCGGCGAGTTGGGGCTGGATTCGATACGCTTCGCCCAGGCCGACATCCTCTCGCTGGGTGCCCTCGGCGAGCGTTTCGACCTGATCGAATCGGTCGGCGTGCTGCACCACCTCCAAGAGCCCCTGGAAGGCTGGCGCCAGCTGCGGCGGCTCCTGGCCGATCGCGGCGTAATGAAAATCGGTCTCTACAGCGCCAAGGCCCGCCGGTCGATCGATGCCGGACGCCGCCTGCTCGCCGAGCAAGGCTTCGGCCCGCGCGACGAGGATATCAAGGCGTCACGGCGGGTGATCCTTGACTTGCCGCCCGACCACCCCGCCTCGGGCATCGCCGGCGAACTCGACTTCTACAGCCTCAGCGGATGCCGGGACCTGCTGTTCCACGCCCAGGAATGTGCCGTCTCCATCCCCGAGATCGGGTCCTGGCTGCGCGCCCTTGAGCTCCGCTTTCTCGGCTTTGAGTTGGTCGACCGCCAGACCGGCGAGGCCTACAGGAGGCGCTTTCCCCAGGATGGGGCCATGACCGACCTCGGCCTCTGGGACCGTTTCGAGAACGAGCGGCCGGACACTTTCCGGACCATGTACCAGTTCTGGTGCCAGCCCGTGTCCGCGGACCCGGGGCCGCCGCCGACCAACCGGTAAGCCCAGCCGGCAAGCCCCCGCCGGGCGCGCACTTTTTCCTTTTCGTTAACCACGGCAGTGTAGCGTCGCCCGCATGAACGCGCTCGTAAGCCCCGCGATCACAGGCCTAGCCGAGGCGGTTCCCCTCTTCCTTGTCGCTACCGGTCTTTCCATCGTGTATCGCGTCACGGGAACGGTGAACTTCGCCCAGGGTGCCTTCTTCATGATCGGCGCCTACGCCAGCTACGCCTTCGCCGGCGACGGCGACGCCTTCGGTCTGATGCTCGCCATCGTCATGGCCGCCGTTCTGGTCGGCCTGCTGGGCTTCGTGGTCGAGTTCGCCCTGATGCGGCGCACCTACCGGCTACCGCTGCCGCTGCAGCTGCTCTCGACCTTCGCCGTCGCCCTGATCGCGCAGGACATCATCATGGAGATCTGGGGTGCGGAGCCGCTGACCAGCGCCGCCGCGGCCCAGGCCGCCGGCGCTCTGCAGCAGGCGCCCGTAGCGGTCCCGGTCTCGGTTCCGACCTACGACCTAGCGCTGATCGCGATCGTTCCCGTCGTGTTGTTCATCCTCTGGTTCCTGCACGCCAAGAGCCCCTGGTCGACACACATCAGGGCCATCATCCACGACTCCCAGATGGTCGCGATCCTGGGCATCCGGAAACGCTGGATGTTCAGCTACGCGGTCATCGTCGGCGCCGCCCTGGCCGGTCTTGCGGGCGCCTTGCAGATGCCCCGGGCACCGATCCACCTTGGCATGGACGAGCAGATGCTCGCCCAGGCCTTCATTGTCATGGTCGTCGGTTCGCTCGGCAGCGTGATCGGTGCGCTGGTGGCGGCCATCGTCGTGGGGCAGCTCAGCGCCTTCGGCGGCCTCATCATGCCGGGCGGTTCGGCGGTGCTGCTGTTCCTGGTCATCGCGATCTTCGTCGCCGCTCGGCCGCAAGGCCTGTTCGGCGGTGTGCAGGCGCCGCCCGAGCGCTCTTACGGTGCCGGCGACCGGCCGCCGACCCTGCCGCGGATCGTCTTCCTGACCATCTTCATCGGCGCCCTGATCATGCTGGCTGCCGTGCCGCTGGCCAACAATCCCGACCTGTTGCTGGTCGCCAACGAGATCCTGATCTTCGTCCTGTTCGCCGCCTCACTCCAGTTCCTCATCGGCCAGGGGTCGATGGCGTCATTCGGACACGCCCTCTACCTCGGTCTCGGGGCCTACGCCTCGGCGGTCCTGGTACGCTACTTGGCGCTGCCCTTGGAGTCGGTGATCGTTCTGGCACCGGTCGCGGCGACCTTGGGCGTCTTGTTGATCGGCTGGTTCTCGGTCCGGCTGTCGGGCGTCTACCTGGCAATGCTGACCCTGGTTTTTGCTCAGCTGGGCTGGTCGGTCTCGCAGTTCTTCGCCGCGACGGCGAACGGCGGAGACCTGCTGCTGTCCGGCACGGCGCCGGTGGCACTGTTTCCCGATCAGCGCATCTTCTACGGCATGACGCTGGCCCTCGTCGTCTTTGCCTTGATCCTGATCAGGCAGGTGTCGCAATCGCCCTTCGGCCTCGCCCTGCGGGCCTGCCGCGACTGTCCCGAACGGGCCGCGGCGCTCGGCCTCGACATGACCGGCCTACGCTGGACAGCGACAATCCTGGCCGGCGTCTTCGCCGGTCTCGCGGGCGGCCTCCTGGCCTACCTGAAATCCCAGAACCTGCCGGACATCGCGCCAGTCGCCGCTTCGACCGAGGGGCTCGTCATGGTGCTGCTGGGCGGCATTCAAACCATGCTCGGCCCGATCGTCGGCGCGACCATCTACACGACTCTCAAGTCGCTCCTGGTCACCAACACGGAGTTCTGGCGGCTCTTGATCGGGCTGATCATCATCGCCTTCGTCCTGCTGCTGCCCCGCGGCCTGATCGGCGGTCTGAGCCAGCTCATGGGGTCGCGACGATGAGCGCACTCTTCGCGGTCGAGGACCTGACCAAGCGATTTGGCGGCCTGCTCGCGGTCGACGAGGTGTCCTTCGAGATGCTGTCGAGCGATGTCATGGCGGTGATCGGCAAGAACGGCGCCGGGAAGTCGACCCTGTTCAATTTGGTGACCGGGAAGCTGTCTGCCGACAAAGGCAAAGTGAAATACCGCGACCAGGAGATCACTCACTTCAGTCCGAAGCACCTGTTCCAGATCGGTATCGGCTGCACCCACCAACGCCCGGCCGTCTTCGCTTCCATGACCGCTTTGGAAAACGTCCAGCTCTCGATTTTCGCCAGCGAGAAGCGGGCCGGCGCCATGTTCGAGGCCGCCAAGGATCTCTACGTCGAGGATTCGACAAAGTTCCTGGAGACTTACGGCATCGAGCACTTTGCCGACACGGTCGCCGGCGAACTCACGATCGGTCAACAGAAGCGTCTCGAGATCGCCATGGTCATGGCGCACTATCCCCGCCTGCTGATCATGGACGAGCCGACCGCAGGCCTGCCCGCCGCGGAACGCGCCGACTTCATGGAGCTCTGCATGGAGACGACGCTGCGCGAGGGCTGTGCCCTGTTCTTCCTGGAGCGCGATCTCGATATGGTGTTCCGGTTCGCCGGGCGCGTCCTGGTGATGAACCACGGCATGGTCGTGGCCGACGGAACACCGTCCGAGATGCGGGACAACGCGATCGTGCGCGATCTTTACCTCGGCTACTCGTTCGAGAACCTGGAAATCGCGAATGCTCAGAATATCCGACATTGATGTCTTTCGCGGCGCGACCCAGGTGATCCACGGCCTCAACCTCGAGGTCGCGGAAGGTCAGGTGGTGGCCCTGCTGGGGCGCAACGGTTCCGGTAAGAGCACGGTGCTGGACACGATCATGGGCATCGCGCCGGCCCGGCGCGGCCAGATAGAGTTCCGCGAGCGATCCATCGCCAGGCTGGTGCCCCAGGTCATCGCCCGGCGCGGGATCGGCTACATGCCCGACACCTGCCGGCTGTTCCCCGACCTGACGGTCATGCAGAACATCCGCCTCGGTCGGCTCGGCCGCCGCAAGGGCGTACCCGAGTGGACCCGGGACAAGCTGTTGAAGCTGTTCCCAACCCTGGACGAACTGAAGGGCCAGCGAGCCAGCCAGATCGACGGGGCCGACCGTAAGCTGGTCGCCCTGGCCCGGGCGCTCTGCGGCAATCCGCGCCTACTGCTGCTCGACGAGCCCGCCGAGTGCCTCAACTCACTCGCGGTGCAGGAGATGGCCGAGACGATCAACTTCCTCAGGGAGGAAGGCCTGACGATCCTGCTGGCCGATCAGAATCTGCGCTTCGCCGCCGCCGTCGCCGACTGGGCCTACGTGCTCGACGCCGGAAACGTCGTGGTCGAGGGCGACATGGAACAACTCGCCGCTCACGATAAGATCTGGCAGGAATTTCTCGCTGCCTGACGTCCCTTCCTGTCCTCGGACAGGGCTTCAAGCCTATGAAAAGTATAGAATTTCGGCGGCCAGCCCCGCGTTGTCGCTATTCAGCAACGATCTGTCGCGCGAGGTAAAGCGGCGACCGACTCTGAATTTTACCAACGCAGGTCTTGCGCAGTCGATGCTGCGCGCTCTTGCCGGGGACGAGCCATGTCGGACATGGACGATTTGGACCTTCGCACGCTCGACGACGACGAGCTCAACAAGCAGATGCAGGACGACCTCTACGACGGTCTCAAGGAGGAGATCGAAGAGGGTGTCCACATCTTCCTGGAGCGCGGCTGGCCACCCTATAGGATCCTGACCGAAGTGCTGGTCGAGGGCATGCGGATCGTCGGCATCGATTTCCGCGACGGCATTCTCTTCGTCCCCGAAGTGCTCCTGGCGGCCAACGCGATGAAGGGCGGCATGACGATCCTGCGTCCGCTGCTCGCCGAGACCGGCGCCGAGCAGGTCGGCAAGATGGTGATCGGCACGGTCAAGGGCGACATCCACGACATCGGCAAGAACCTGGTCGGGATGATGATGGAGGGCGCCGGCTTCGAGGTCATCGACCTCGGCATCAATAATCCGGTCGAGAACTACCTGGACGCGCTCGACGAGCACAAGCCGAACATCCTCGGCATGTCGGCCCTGCTGACCACGACCATGCCCTACATGAAGGTGGTCATCGACACGATGAAGGAAAAAGGCATCCGCGACGACTACATCGTCCTGGTCGGCGGCGCGCCCTTGAACGAGGCCTTCGCCGAGGCGATCGGCGCCGACGCCTACTGCCGGGACGCCGCGGTCGCGGTGGAAACGGCGAAGGAGTTCGTCGCACGCCGGCACAACCAGGGCAGCAAGGCCGCCGCGCAGTAGGCGCGGCGCCAGCGGGAGTCCCAGACATGGCGGAGTCCGACCCGCGCGGCGCGGCGCCGCGAACCTTGCT
This sequence comes from Kiloniellales bacterium, assembly GCA_030064845.1. Lineage (NCBI taxonomy): Bacteria > Pseudomonadati > Pseudomonadota > Alphaproteobacteria > Rhodospirillales > Kiloniellales bacterium. Next base: position 118,684 of record JASJEC010000001.1, on the reverse strand, counting down.
GATCGCTTGCGGCGCCCTGGCCCGGGAAATCGTCGACCTGATCCAGATCAACGGCTGGTCCCACATCAACGTGACCTGTCTGCCGGCGAGCTGGCACAATCGGCCGGAGAAGATCCCTGAGGGTGTGCGCGGCAAGATCAGCGAAGCCAGGGACACCTACGACAACATCTTCGTGCTCTACGGCGATTGCGGCAGCGGAGGCCTGCTCGACCGCGTGCTGGAGGAGGAAGGCGTGGAGCGCATCGAGGGCCCGCACTGCTACGCCTTCTACGCCGGCGTCGAGGCCTTTCTGTCCGAAGCCGAGCGGGACCCCACCTGCTTCTACCTGACCGACTATCTGGCCCGGCACTTCGACCGCTTGATTATCGAGGGACTGGGACTGGACCGCCATCCGGACTTGCAGCCTCTCTACTTCGGCAACTACACCACCCTTGTCTACCTGGCGCAGACCGAGAGCCCGGCCCTGCAGGCCAAGGCCAAGCAAGCGGCGGAGCGGCTCGGTCTGGCCTACCGGGAGATTCACACGGGCTACGGCGGCCTGGGCGATTTCGTCGCCCAGGCGAGCCGCGCCGGCGGGACAACCGACCCGAGCGTCTGACAGCTGCGGGCAGGAGAGGACTCGAGGGGACGGAGGGCATGGCACAGTTGATCGTCGTCTATTGGCGGGACATCCCGGCGCAGGTCATCGTTAAGGCCGGCCGCAAGGCAGCCAAGCGCCAGCTCAGCGAACGCTTCGAAAAAGCAGTCGACCGGGCGGCCATGAAGGCAAACCTGCGCGACACGGATTCCTATCTGGGCGAATGGCGGCGGGCGGATCCCGTTGACTGCGGAGACGATCTGGAGGCCGAGGCCGAAGCCTCTGCCGCGCGCTTCGAGCAAGAGTATAGTGACGAGCGGTTGAGGGGCCTGGTGTCGAACCACGGCCGCGAAGCGGACTAGGGTCTGTGGACACTTGGGGAGAGCGCCATGGCTGCCAGTGAAACCACCGTTGTCGAGTCGGGCGCGGTGTCGAAGTCCCAGATCGTCGATTTCATGGCCGGGTTCACGATCGAGACGACCCCGGGCTCGGCGCTCAAGATCCCCGACTACCGGGAGCATCTGCGGCCGGGAACCACGGTCGCCGTTACCTTCCTGCCGGGGTCCGACTTCGAGACCACTATCGAGACCGCCGCGCGCCTGCGCACCGAAGGCTTCGAGCCGGCGCCTCACATCGCCGCCCGTTCGGTGCCCAGCCGGTCCCACCTGGACACCTGGCTGCGCCGGCTGCGCGACGAGGTCGGCGTGACCGAGGTGGTCGCCCTGGGCGGCGCGGTCGACCAGCCGATCGGCGAGTTCTCCAGCTCGATGGAGGTGCTCGAGACCGGCCTCTTCGACAAGCACGGCATTTGCAAGATCGGTGTCGCCGGCCATCCGGAAGGCAGCCCCGATATCCCGGACCGGGAGCTGGAGGCCGCGATTGCCTGGAAGAACGCCTTCGCCGAGCGCAGCGACGCGGAACTCTACATCGCCACGCAGTTTTGTTTCGAGGCGGCGCCGATCATCGCCTGGGACCGCGCTCTGAGCGCCGCCGGCAACCGCCTGCCGATCCATATCGGCGTGCCGGGCCTGGCCACCTTGAAGACGCTGATCAACCACGCCAAGGCCTGCGGAATCGGTCCCTCGATGCGCTTCCTGACACGTCAGGCGCGCAACATCTCAAAGCTGATGACCGTGAACGCGCCAGACCGCCTGCTGCTCGACCTCGCCCGCTACCGCGCGCTCGATCCGGACTGCGGCATTCGCCGCGCCCACTTCTATCCCCTGGGCGGCCTCCGCCGCTCGGCGGCCTGGGCCTACGCCGTCCATGACGGCGAGTTTACCCTGCGCCGGGACGGCAAAGGCTTCGCCGTGGACCGGGAAATCCCGTGAGCGCCGGCGCCGCTGCGCGGATCGGCCAGTCCAGGTCGCGCCTGCGCCAGCCTGACGCCTCGCTCCGGCGTCAAGCTCGCGGCCTGGAACCTGCGGCCCCGGCCGGGGACCCGCCGTGGATGAAGGAGACCGGCCTGCCATGACCCGCACCGTCGTCAGCTCGCACAAAAAAGAGATCGCCATCGGCTTCGACGAGCCCTTCTGTGTCATCGGCGAACGGATCAATCCGACCGGCCGCAAGAAGCTGGCCGCGGAGATGGCGGCCGGCGACTACTCGACCGTCGAGTCCGACGCGCTCGCCCAGGTCGCGGCCGGCGCCAAGATGCTCGACGTGAACGCCGGCATTCCCCTGGCCGACGAGCCGGCAATCCTCGCGGAATCGATCAAGCTGGTGCAGTCCCTGGTCGACGTGCCCCTGTCGATCGACTCCTCGATCGTCGAGGCCCTGGAGCGTGGTCTCGAGGTCTACCAGGGCAAGGCTCTGGTCAACTCTGTGACCGGCGAAGAGGAACGGCTCGAGGTCGTGCTGCCGCTGGTCAAGAAGTACGACGCCGCGGTCGTCGCGATCTCGAACGACGAGACCGGCATCTCCGAGGATCCCGACGTGCGCTACGAGGTCGCCAAGAAGATCGTCGAACGGGCCCAGGACTACGGAATTCCCGCGGCAGACGTGGTGGTCGACCCGCTGGTCATGCCGATCGGGGCGCTGGGCAACGCCGGCAAGGCGGCGTTCCGCCTGATCCGCCGCCTGCGCGAGGAGCTTGGCGTCAACACGACCTGCGGTGCGTCAAACATCAGCTTCGGCCTGCCGAACCGCCACGCCCTGAACGGCACATTCCTGGCCATGGCCGCCGGTGCGGGGATGACCTCGGCGATCATGAATCCCATGCACGAGGAAGAGATGACCGCTATCATGGCGGCGGACGTGATGAACGGCGTCGATCTCAACTGCAAGCGCTGGCTGACCAAGTTCCGCCAGCCGGCGCCTGCGGCGATCGACGACGGGACCGGCGCGCGCGCTCGGCGGGAGCGTCGCCGCCGGCGAGGATAGCCGGACGTGACCCAGGAAGCGGCCAGCGGGGACGCTCTCGTCGTCTTCACACCCTCGGGCCGGCGCGGCCGATTTCCCAAGGGAACTCCCCTTCTCAAGGCCGCGCGCAGCCTCGGTGTCGACGTGGACTCGGTGTGCGGCGGCCGCGGCATCTGCGGCCGCTGTCAGGTCAGTCCGAGCCTCGGCGAGTTCGCCAAGCACGGCATCGTCAGCCGTTCAGAACATCTCAGCGACTTCAACGAGGTCGAGGCCCGCTACGGATCGCGCAAGGGCCTCGGGGCGGGCCGTCGCCTGTCCTGCCAGGCGCTGCTCCAGGGCGACATGGTGATAGACGTGCCGCCCGACAGCCAGGTGCACAAGCAGGTCGTCCGCAAACGCGCGGAGGTGCGCGACATCGAGCTCGATCCGGCGATCCGTCTCCACTACGTCGAGGTGGAGGAGCCGGACATGCACAACCCGAGCGGCGATCTCGAGCGCCTGCTGAAGGCGCTCAAGGAGCAGTGGGAACTGACCGGGCTGGAATGCGACTTGCACATTCTCCAGTCGCTGCAAGGCGCGCTGCGCGCTGGCGCCTGGAAGGTCACGGTCGCGGTGCACCGCGCGCAGGTCATCACGCAGATCTGGCCCGGCTTCCACGACCGCGCCTACGGCCTGGCGATCGACGTCGGCTCGACCACGATCGCGGCCCACCTGTGCCGCCTCTCGACCGGCGAGGTCCTGGCCTCCTCAGGAATCATGAACCCGCAGATCCGCTTCGGCGAGGACCTGATGAGCCGGGTCTCCTACGTAATGATGAACCCCGGCGGCGAGCAGGACATGACCCGGGCGGTGCGCGAGGCCATCAACACGCTGGTCTGCGAGGTCGCCGAAGAGGCCGCGATCGACAGGAACGAGATCCTTAACGCGACCTTCGTCGGCAATCCGATCATGCACCACCTGCTGCTTGGGATCGACCCGACCGAACTGGGCGGCGCGCCCTTCGCGCTGGCGGCCAATTCCGGCATTACCCTTTGGGGCAAGGAACTGGACCTGGACATCAGCCGCAATGCCCGGGTCTACGTCCTGCCCTGCATCGCCGGTCACGTCGGCGCCGATACCGCCGGCGTGATCCTCTCGGAATCGCCGCACCTGTCGGACGAGATCACCCTGGTGGTCGACGTCGGCACCAACGCCGAGATCGTTCTGGGCAGCAAGCGGCGCCTGCTGGCCGCCTCCTCGCCGACCGGGCCGGCCTTCGAGGGGGCGCAGATCTCCTGCGGCCAGAGGGCGGCGCCGGGCGCCATCGAGCGCCTTCGTATCGATCCCAAGACGCTCGAGCCCCGCTACAAGGTGATCGGCAGCGACCTCTGGTCCGACGAGCCAGGATTCGCCGAGACTACCTCGAAAACCGGTATCACCGGCGTCTGCGGCTCCGGGATCATCGAGGCCCTGGCCGAGATGTACCTGACCGGCATCCTGGCCAGCGACGGCACCATCGACGGTGCGGCTGCCGCCCGCTCGCCGCGGGTCCAGCCCGACGGGCGCACCTTCACCTACCTGATTCGCGAGGGCGAGCCGGAACTGAGGATCACCCAGAACGACGTCCGCGCCATCCAGTTGGCCAAGGCGGCGCTCTACGCCGGCGCGCGCCTGCTGATGGACCACCTGGAGATCGATTCCGTCGACCGGATTGTCCTGGCCGGCGCGTTCGGCAGCCATATCGACGTCAAGTACGCGATGATTCTCGGCATGATTCCCGACTGCGACCTCGCCAAGGTCTACGCGGCCGGCAACGCTGCGGGAACCGGCGCCCGAATCGCCCTGCTCAACCAGAAGGCCCGGGACGAGATCGAGCGGGTGGTGCGCCAGGTCGAGAAGGTGGAGACCGCGGTCGAGCCCAAGTTCCAGGCGCATTTCGTCGAGGCCATGGGCATCCCCCATGCGAGCGCCCCCTATCCGAACCTGAGCCACGCTGTGCAGCTGCCCGCGCGCCCGGCGCCGGCGTCGGCCGACCCGGAAAAGGGACCGCGCCGCCGCCGCCGCCGGAGCGAACGCACGTCGGCCGTGAGCGAGGACGCGCATTGAGAAGCCGCTCCGGAATAATGGAGACCAAATCAAGAACTGGTGCGGAAAGGCTTCGGAGAAAAAGAGCGACAGTCATGAGGCTAAAGACTTGGCCTGACTACTACTCTTCCGGAGTCATGGCCGATGGACGGCCTTTACATCCGCCGCCATTTGGTCAAGATGCTTGAAACTCCGGGAAAGCCGCAGGGCCACGAAACAATGCGTCGGCCCCGAGACCATTCACCGCATTGAACATCAGGGAGGTTCCAAATGAGTGAAAGACAACATCCGCACATCCCGAAGCTCAAGGAACAGCTAGTCGAGGGGACGATCGACCGCCGCGAGTTTCTGCGCTACTCGACCTTGCTTGGTTTGTCGGCGAGCGCCGCCTACGCCTTCGTCGGCAAGGTGACGGGCCAGCACTTCGTGGCCCCGGCAAAAGCCGCGATGCCCAAGGGCGGCAACCTGAAGATCTCCATGCGCGTGCTCGAGGTGAACGACCCGCACACCTTCGATTGGGTCACCGACTCGAACATCGCGCGCCAGGTCTGCGGCTACCTGACTCAGACCGGCCACGACAACGTCACGCGGCCCTATCTGGCCGAGAGCTGGGAGGTCAGCGACGACCTGAAGACCTGGACGCTCAGAACCCGCAAGGACGTCAAGTGGCACAACGGCCGCCAGTTCACGGCCGAGGACGCCGCCTGGAACCTGAGGCACGCGCTCGATCCCGAGACCGGCTCCTCCGTGGTCGGCCTGATGAAAGGCTACATGCTGAACGAGGGCGCCGACGGGAAGACGGTGCTCTGGGACGCCAATGCCATCGAGGTCGTCGATCCCCACACGCTGCGGCTGAACCTCAAGGCGCCGCAGGTGGCGGTGCCGGAGCACCTCTTCCACTATCCCATGATCATCGTCGATCCGGAGGAAGGCGGCAAATTCGGCGTCGGCTCCAACGGCACCGAGGCCTTCGAGCTGGTCGAGCACCGTGTCGGCGAGAAGTCGATCCTGCGGGCCCGGTCAGAATACTGGGGCGAGGGTCCCTTCCTCGACCAACTGACCTTCATCGATCTGGGCGACGACCCCTCGGCCGCGATCGGCGCGCTGGCGTCGCGTCAGGTGCACGGCATCTATCAGGGCGACATCTCCCAGCTCGACGTCTTCAAGGGCATCCCGGGCGCCGTCATCCACCAAGCGGACACGGCCCAGACTGCCGTGGCCCGCGTCCAGGTCGACCGCGACCAGTTCAAGGATCCGCGGGTCCGCAAGGCCATGCGCCTCGCGGTCGATCCGAACTCGATCCTGCAGATCGCGCACCGCGGCCTGGGCAAGCCGGCCGAGCACCATCACGTAAGCCCGATCCATCCCGACTACTTCCCCTTGCCGGAGATGAAGCGGGACGTGGCGGCGGCCAAGAAGCTGCTCGCGGACGCCGGCCACAGCGACGGCATCAAAATCGAGATCGCCTGCAAGCAGGATCCTTCCTGGGAACTGACCGCCGTCCAGGCGATGGTCGAGCAGTGGAAGGAAGCCGGCATCCGGGTCGACATCAACGTGATGCCCTCGGCGCAGTTCTGGGACAACTGGGACAAGGTGCCCTTCGGCTTCACCTCGTGGACCCACCGGCCGCTCGGCTTCATGGTGCTCAGCCTCGCCTATCGCAGCGGGGTGCCGTGGAACGAATCCAACTACGCCAACCCGAAGTTCGACGAGATCCTGACCAAGGCCGAAGGCACTTTGGACGTGGAGGAGCGCAAGCTCCTGATCAAGGAACTCGAGATGATCATGCAGGAGGACGGCCCGATCGTTCAGCCGATCTGGCGCGCCGTGTTCAGCGTGATGAACGAGAAGGTCAAGGGCTGGAAGCAGCACCCGACCGACTACATCTTCGGCAACACGCTCGGCATCGAGTCGTAGGAGTCGAACCTCGGGAAGCGGTGCCAAAAAGCGCATCTCGAGGCGGAAAATTCGGGCGCTCCGACCGGAAAGGCCGGGCGCCCCTTTTCTTTTCGCGCCGGAGAGGCGTCTTCTACCAGGCGGTCAGTAGCGGCCCTCCCTGCGGTCTTGCCGGCGCTCCTTTTTCCTGACGTCGGCCTTCTTCCTGCTGTCTGAGTCCTGCGAGCTGTTATGGCCGTGGCCGGCGTGATGGCCATGATAGCCGTGATAGCCGTGATAGCCGTAGCGGTGATGATAGTGGCATCCGGGAAGGGCCAGCAGAACGCCCATGGCGAGGGCCGGAACGGCGAGCTTGATGATCGTGGGCCTCATGGCGGTCACGCTCCCTATCTGACAAGTCATTGATGTTTCTTAAATTACGGGGAAAAGACGCGGGCCATCCCCGGTGCCCTGCGTTCGAATGCCGTAGCATTCGCCGGCCGTTTGGTGTTTACCTGAAAACTGGGACGCCGCCCCCAGCGAAGGAGGAACGCCATGGACACCGTCAGCTTCATTCGGATGGATCAGGGAACCCGCGAGGACTACGCGCTGATAGACGCGGCCCTAGCGCGCCACAAGGCGGCGACCCACGCCGACAACATCCTGAACCTGCTGAAGGCCATGCGCGGCGAGACTCTGGGCTTCAAGATCGACCGCTACCAGCATTCGCTACAGACCGCCACCCGGGCGCGACGCGACGGGGCGGACGAGGAGATGCAGGTGGTCGCCCTGCTGCACGACATCGGCGACGTGATCGCCCCGGACAATCACAGCGAGGCCGCGGCAGCCGCCCTCAAGCCCTACGTCAGCGAGACCAACTATTGGCTGTTGAAGCACCACGGCCTGTTCCAGGGCTACTATTACTTCCACCATTACGACCAGGACCGCAACGCGCGCGACCGCTACCGCGGCCACCCGGCCTTCGAGGTGACCGCGGACTTCTGCGAACGCTGGGATCAGACTTCCTTCGACCCGGCCTACGACACCCTGCCGCTCGAGGCCTTCGAGCCGATGGTGCGCAAGATCCTGGCCCGCGAACCGCGCTACGCGGCTTGAGCGGGGTGTCGGACCCCGGGCGCGGCGGCGGACCGGCCAAGAGCGTCCGGGAACCCTTCCGGTTCTTCGATAACCGGGGCAAGTATCTGCTCTTCGCGACCACGACCAGCGAGAAGCGCAAGATCGCCGAGCGCGCCGGCCTGGAGCTCGAGCAGCTCTCGCCCAAGCCGCCGGCGCTCAGGATCTTTCAGGCCGGTGCCGGTGAAGGCACGCTGCTCAACCTTGCCCTGCGCCACCTGCACCTGCGATGGCCCAACGCACCCTTCTTCGTGGTGGTCAAGGAGAACAGCGCCGAGTTCGTGCGCCTGGCGGTCCGTACGCTGGCGGACCGCTTCCGCGAACACCCGGCCCTGGTGATGGTGATCACCAATACCCGCTACACCGAGGCCGCCGCGATCGATCCCGATGTCGGGATCGGGTCCGATGCCACCCACTGGCGCGAGGTCGCCCTCGAGGGAACCTCGGCCTACGGCTTCGCGGCGCAACTCAACCGAGAGGCCGGTTTCATCAACCGGGCCTGGCAGGAGATGGAGGACTGCGCCGAGGAAGAGCGGACCGCGACCAGGCCGAGCGTCCTGGTCCTCTATCGCAAGGACCAGAGCTTCGCCCTGGACCGCATCGTCCCGAGAAAGACGGGGGCGGCCTGGGCCTACGATCTGATTCTGGCCGCGCAGCCCTACCGCAGCCGCCTTCCCGCCGAGACCAAGGCCCGCTGCCTCCTGGCGCCGCTCGCGCGGGCGTTGGCGCCCGGCGGCAGGATGCTGGTGGTGCAGTCGACCGGCGAGGACCCGGGCATGGAGATCGTGCATGAGGTCTGGCCCGACGCCGCGCCCTTCCCCACCCCGCGGCGCAGCCTGCTCGAAGCGCTGCGCAGGGCGCTGGGCAAGGACGCGCGCGGCTTCCGATTTCCCGCCCTCTCGGACGACGCGGCGAAGTTCTTCTACCGCCTGCAGCTCAACCCCGACGAGCTCGACTCCGCGATCGGCACATCGACCCTGCTGGCCGCCTGGAACGCCGCCACCTATGTCGCGCAGATCGACGATGCGCGCCTGACCGAAGCCATGTCGCAGGACGGCTATCTGCGCGCCACGCAGAAGGTTCTCCAAGCCAACGACGGCCTCTGGTTCAAGAACGAATGCCTGGTCGTGACCAGGCCGGAAAAGCGGACGTAAAGCCGATCATGTTTCCTCGGGTCCAATTCGCAGTTCCATATCCGGGCGGGTCGGCGCCGGGGTCACGTTGCTCTTCAGTTGCAGTTCCAGTCGTGGCATTGTACGGGCCGTCGACCTGTCACCTTTGACCCACGTCAACCTCCCGCCACTGGGTGCATGATACGAGCGGCGGTACCTTGTCATCAGACGAGTTTTCCCGGGCGGAAGACGATGAGCAGACGTCAGTAAGACAATGAAACAGATAGGGAGTTGAGCCATGTACAAGAGATCGGTCCTAGCCGCCCTTCTGTGGGCAAGCGTCGCAATCTTCTCGCCGGCGTTCGGCCAGTCGGCAAAGATCGCGGGCTACGACCTTGGAGACTTCGAAACGAGAACGACGGCAAGTCTCGTCAATATCTGCACGATACAGAGCGGGCATAGCGACTACCTCGAAGCGCTCAGCTTCTGTTACGGCTTCTTCGCGGGCGGCGGCGCCTATCACAATGGTTTGGTCGCGGTCGAATCCTACAACCCGATTGTCTGCGCGCCGCCCAAGGCAACGATTAGCGAGGCGGTTGACATCTTCGTCGCCTTCGCCAAGTCGAACCCCCAGACCTCGGAATGGCGGGCTATGCGGACGATCGTGACCGCTCTGGCCGAGCAGTGGCCGTGCAAAAAGTAGAAGCGTTGGCATTGGATGTGATCCTGGAAACGATGGAGCGATGAAATGCATGCGGTGTTGAAGGCAAGAACCGTCGAATTCGGTCTGGTTCAGATGGCGCGCTGGACGGCGCCTCTCCTGGTGGTGTTCGCGCTGGTTCTCGGCGGTTGCGAGATGTCCGAGACCCAGGAACGGACGGCGAAGGGAGTGGGAGCCGGAGCAGCCGTCGGCGCCGCGGGCGGCGCCCTCTTCGGGGCCATGGCAGGGTCTCCCGGGATGGGCGCGGCGATCGGCGCGGGCGTGGGCGCGGCCGCAGGCGGTGTTGGCGGCTACGTCTACGATCAGCACGAGAAGCGGAAAGACAGCGACGCGGAGAACGAGCGGCTGCGCCGCGAGAACGAGGAGTTGCGGCAGCAGCAGAACCAATAGAAGACCCTCAACAAGCGTCTCGATGTTTCTGGGGTGTAACAGCCCCGGTTCTCATTACGTGGCCTGGGTAGTACCCAGGCCTTTTTTTTGCACCGGCACGACATCCGTCGCCGCGAAGTTTTGGTTGCGATCTGCTCTAGTCCCCGAAGGCACCGCCTTCGACGACGAAGGACTCGTCGATGAACCAGAGGCCGCCATGGCGCGAGAGGACCTCGCGGGTCGCCTCGAGGTATCTGCCGGAGGTCATGGCCTCGGCGAGTTGAAGGTCGTCGATCTGGGCGACGTAGACCGCGGCGTTCCAGGCGGTCAAGAGGATCGACATCTGGATCGGCTCGGCCAGCTCCTCGGACCGGGAGTGCAGACCGTAGCGGAACAGCGTGTGGTTGTCCGGCTCGATGGCGAAGCTGCGCCCGGGCGCGGAGCGGCGCAGCTGCTCACCAAGCGCTCTCATGACCATGGGCGCCGGCGTGCGGAACGGGCTCTCGTCCGGCCACACGCCACGGATGATCTCCATGCCGGGGTCCTGGCCGGTCGACTGGATCACCACCATGCGCCCCGCCGGCGCCAGGGCCCGCGCCAGGGGCTCGAGCACCAGCCGTGACTTGGTCTCTGCCGGGGTGCGGGTCCGGTAGGGCTGCGCCGCGATGACCAGGTCGTAGTTGCCCCCATCGCCGCCCTTCTGGGGCACGATGCCGTCGAGTTGGAACTTCCGGTCGGCGCGATAGAGAATCAGGACCGAGGGCGTCACGTAGAGCGGGTTGCCGGTCTTCTCGCTGTTGCGCACCTGCCACCAGTCGACCAGCAGCGGCTGTAGCTCGGTAATCTGGGCATCGAACTCGTGGGCGCTGCCGCCCTCCAGCGCGACCTCACGCCACTGCAGGGTTGCCTGCTTCGCCTTCGATTCGGGACGCAGGTGCGGGGCCTCGCGGTAATGCAGGTTGGTCACGGCCACGACCATCTGAGGATGCTCCGCGAAGCGATCCGGCAGCTTCTCCAAGGTCATGCGGACGTCTTCGACCGAGATCTCCTTGCCGACCACCAGAAAGGGCACGGTCGGAAAGCGCTCGTGCAGCTGTCGCAGGACGTCCGTCAAGACGGTGCCATCGCCCATGCCGGCGTCAAACACGCGAAGCGCCGGAGGGCTCGGCCGCAGGCTCGCGAGCTCGCCGCCGACCCGCCGGGCGATCGCCCACTTTTCGCCGCAGGTCGTGACGAACTGGAGGTACTTCTCCCGGTTGTCGAAGAAGCGGAAGGGCCGCTCCCCGGCGCCGGCGCTCGCTTCGCTCACGGGCCCCCTCGTCGCTATGCCGCCTATTCGGGGAAACCGGCCGTTACTGGGCCGCCATGCCAGCCAGCTCGGGCTTCGTCTCGGAGACCGTTGGCAGCCCCCGTTCCCGACGCGGCGTTCGGCCGAAGAAATCGCGGTAACACTTCGAGAAGTGCGACGCCGAGACAAAGCCGCAAGCCAGCGCCACGTCGATCACCGACATGTCGGTCTGCAGCAGGAGCAGACGCGCCTTGTTGAGTCGGAGCTCGAGATAGTAGCGGGCCGGCGAGCGATTCATGTACTTGCGGAACAGGCGTTCGAGCTGCCGGGTCGATAGCCCGGCGCTCTTGGCCAGTAAGCTCCGGGGCAGCGGTTCCTCGAGGTTCTCGTTCATCTGATCAATCACCGAGAGCAGCTTCGGATGGCGCACCCCGAGGCGCGCCGGCAGGGACATGCGCTGGTGGTCGTGCCGGTCGCGGATGCGCTCGTGCATGAACTGGTCGGCCACGGCGACCGCCAGCTCGTGGCCGTGCTGCATGGCGATGACATTGAGCATGAGATCGATCGCCGCGGTCCCGCCGGAACAGGTGAAGCGGTTGCGGTCAATCTCGAAGAGCTCGGAGGTCAACTCCAGCTCGGGATAGTTCTCCGAGAAGCTCGCCAGGTTCTCCCAGTGAATGGTGCAGCGATAGCCGTCGAGCAGGCCGGCCCGGGCCAGCACATGGCTGCCGGTGCACAGCGCCCCGATATCGATTCCACGTCGCCCGGCGCGGCGCAGCCAGGAGAGCAGCGGCTTGTCTTCCAGGCGGTGGATGTCGAGGCCGCCGCAGACCGCCACCACGTCGCACTGCACCCGGTCGTCGAGCGCGCCGTCGGGCTGCAGCATGATGCCGTTCGAGGCGGTCACGGGCCCGCCGTCCGAACTGTAGAGCCGCCAGCGGTAGAGTTCCTCGCCGCTCGCTCGGTTGGCGAGGCGCATGGCTTCGACGGCCGAGCCGAAGGCGATCATGGAGAATCGCGGCACCAGCACGAAGGCGACCTTGAACGGCAGCTCCTTCACAGGTGAACCCAGCATGGTCAATCAGCCTCGCCCCCGTCCCCGCCCAATTTTCCGGGACATACCAAGACTTTGGCACAAGAATCAGCCTGTCGCTAACGGAAAAAATCCTGGCGGGGAATCGCAAGCCTGATCAGGGCACATGACGCTTTTTGAGCGACCGCCAGGAAGCCTGATATGGTACGCAAGCGGTTGCCGCGTCGGTCGTCGCGTGGCATTGCTTTGCGGGAAGGCGCCCTTGGCGCGGCATCTAGGGGAAGGACAAGGGCGCGGATGAAGTCCCGGTATTCGATCTTCAGCCTGGCGCGTAACGCTCTGAATTATCACGAAGATTGGCCCGAGGCCTGGCGCGCGCCCGAGCCCAAGGCGGCCTACGACGTGGTCATTATCGGCGGCGGCGGCCACGGGCTGGCCACGGCCTACTACCTCGCCAAGGAGCACGGGATCACCGACGTGGCGGTGATCGAGCGGGGCTGGCTGGGCGGCGGCAACACCGGGCGCAATACCACCATCGTCCGCTCCAACTATCTCTGGGACGAGAGCGCGGCGCTCTATGAGCACGCGCTGAAGCTGTGGGAAGGTCTGAGCCAGGAGCTGAACTACAACGTCATGTTTAGCCAGCGCGGCGTGCTCAACCTCGCGCACAACCAGCACGATCTCAGGGAGATCTCGCGCCGGGTCAACGCCAACCGCCTCAACGGCGTCGACTCAGAGTTCCTCGATGCCCAACAGGTCAAGGCGTTCTGCCCGCCGATCGACCTCAGGGCGAAGGGCCGCTACCCGGTGCTCGGCGCCTCGCTGCAACGGCGCGGAGGCACGGCGCGCCACGACGCGGTGGCCTGGGGCTACGCCCGCGCGGCCGATGCCCGCGGCGTCGACATCATCCAGAACTGCCCGGTCACCGGTATCGAGGTGGAGAACGGCCGGGTGCGGGCGGTCGAGACCGCCAGGGGCAGGATCGAGGCCAAGAAGGTCGCCATCGTGGTCGCCGGCCATTCGGCGGTGTTGGCGGAGATGGCCGGCTTCCGCCTGCCGGTTCACGTCCTGCCGCTGCAGGCCCTGGTTTCCGAGCCGGTCAAGCCGGTGATCGACTGCGTCGTCATGTCGGGCGCGATCCACGCCTACATCAGCCAGTCCGACAAGGGCGAGCTGGTGATCGGCGCCGGGGTCGACCACTACGTCGGCTACGGCCAGCGCGGCAGCCTGACCGTTACCGAGGAGACCCTGGCCGCGATCTGCGAGCTCTTCCCCCTGTTCCGCCGCATGCGCATGCTGCGCCAGTGGGGCGGCATCGTGGACACCTGCCCCGACGCGAGCGCGATCATATCCAAGACCCCGGTCGACGGCATTTTCATCAACTGCGGCTGGGGCACCGGCGGCTTCAAGGCGACGCCGGGCTCCGGCTGGGTGTTCGCCCACACCATCGCCAAGGACGAGCCGCACCCGCTCAACGCCGCCTTCAGCCTGGATCGCTTCACCGGCGGCTACCTGATCGACGAGCACGGCGCCGCTGCTGTGGCCCACTGAGCAGTCCGGGAAACGCGCCCATGCTTCTCATCCCCTGCCCCTATTGCGGACCGCGCGCCGAACTGGAGTTCTCCTACGGCGACGAGGCGCATATCGCGCGTCCCAAGCAGCCGGAGAAGCTGAGCGACGAGGCGTGGGCCGACTACCTCTTCATGCGCAACCACGTGAAGGGCGTGTTTTTCGAGCGGTGGGTTCACGTCCACGGATGCCGGCGCTGGTTCAACGTCGCGCGCGACACCGTGACCTACGAGATCCTCGCGGTCTACGAGATGGGCCAGAAACCGCCCAAGATCAAAGCGCGCGGCTACGTATAGGCGATACCGACGTGCAACAAACTTACACCCCTCGTTTGTCATTGCCGGACTTGATCCGGCAATCCAGGAGCGGCCGGCATCCCTGGATGCCCGGGTCGGGGCCCGGGCATGACACTCAAGGGGATCCAGGTGCCCCAGGGCCGGAAAACTAGAATGGCGCAGAGCTTCCGACTTTCAGAAGGCGGTCACGTCGATCGCGGCCGGCCCCTCGGCTTCCGCTTCAACGGCCAAGGCTACCAGGGCTACGCCGGCGACACCCTGGCCTCGGCCCTGCTCGCCAACGGCGTCCACCTGGTCGGGCGCAGCTTCAAGTATCATCGGCCGCGCGGCATCGTGACGGCGGGACCGGAAGAGCCCAACGCCATCGTGCAGGTCGGCCAGGACCCGCAGACCGACCCCAACATCCGGGCGACCCAGATCGAGCTGGTCGAGGGCCTGACCGCCCGCTCCCAGAACTGCTGGCCCAGCGTCGGCTTCGACATCGGCGCGGTCAACAACCTGGCGTCGCGCCTGCTGCCGGCCGGCTTCTACTACAAGACCTTCATGTGGCCTGCCTCGTTCTGGATGAAGTACGAGCACTTCATCCGCCACGCGGCCGGCCTGGGCAAGGCGCCGAGCGGGCGCGACCCCGACCGCTACGACCAGACCTACGCGCACTGCGACGTTCTGGTGGTCGGCGGCGGACCAGCCGGCCTGGCCGCGGCGCGGGCCGCCGCCGCGACCGGCGCCCGGGTCATCCTGGCGGAGCAGGACTTCCAGTTCGGCGGCGACCTCCTGGCCCAGCAAGACGAGAAGATCGGCGCCAAGCCCGCGCTCGACTGGGTCGCGGACACGCTGATCGAGCTCGGCAAGTCGAGCGAGGTCCGCCTGCTGCCGCGCACCACGGTCTACGCCTACTTTGACCACAACTTCCTCGGTCTGGTCGAGCGGGTAACCGATCACCTCGACGAGGCGCCGGACAACCTGCCCCGCCACCGACTCTGGAAGGTCAGGGCGAAGCAAGTCGTCTTGGCGACCGGCGCACTGGAGCGGCCCCTCGTCTTCGCCGACAACGACCGGCCCGGGGTCATGCTGGCCGGGGCCTGCCGCACCTATCTCAACCGCTACGCGGTCAAACCCGGCAAGCAGGCGGTGGTCTTCACCAACAACGACGGGGCCTACGGCACGGCGCTCGACCTGCACCGGGCCGGCGTCCAGGTCGCCGGCATTGTCGATCTGCGGCCGGCGCCGGAAGGCCCCCTGTCCGAGCAGGCCGACGCTCTCGGTCTGCCGATTCTGAACGAGCGGGCCGTCGTCGCGGTCGAGGGCGGCAAGCGGGTCAAGCGGATCCGGGTCGCGCCGCTCGGCGCCGACGGTGCCAGCGTGAGCGGCGAGGGCGAGGCCCTGGACTGCGACCTGCTGCTCTCCTCCGGCGGCTGGAACCCGACGGTCCATCTGCTCTCCCAGTCCAAGGGCACCCTGGCCTGGGACGAGCTGCGCGGTTGCTTCCTGCCCGACAAGGCGGCCCAGGCGACGATCAACGCCGGCGCCTGCAACGGCGCCTTCGGCCTGGCGGGCTGCCTCGAACAGGGCCATGCCGCGGGTGAGACGGCCGCCGCCGAGGCCGGCTTCCCGGCCAAGGGGCGCGGCAAGAAGCCGCCGAAGGCGATCGACCGGGGCTTCCTGCCGGCCCGCTGGCTGTGGCTCGTGCCCTCCAACAAGCCGCTCGGCCGCGGCGGCAAGCATTTCGTCGACCAGCAGAACGACGTGACCGCCGCCGATCTGAAGCTGGCCATGCGGGAAGGCTACCGCTCGATCGAGCACATCAAGCGCTATACGACGACCGGCATGGGCACCGACCAGGGCAAGACCGGGAACGTCAACGCCATCGGCATCGTCGCCGAGGAGCTCGGCGAGCCCCTGCCCGACGTCGGCGTCACCACCTTCCGGCCACCCTATACGCCGGTGACCTTCGGGGTGTTCGCGGGCCGCAACGTGGACGCGCTGCTCGATCCGGTGCGCAAGACGCCGATGCACGCCTGGCACGAGCAGAACGGCGCGGCCTTCGAGGACGTCGGCCAGTGGAAGCGCCCCTGGTACTATCCCCGGGCGGGCGAGGACATGCACGCCGCGGTGGCGCGCGAGGTCAAGGCCTGCCGGGACTCCCTCGGCATCCTCGACGCCTCGACGCTGGGCAAGATCGACATCCAGGGCAAGGACGCGGTGACCCTCCTGAACCGGGTCTACACCAATGCCTGGAGCAAGCTGGAGGTCGGCCGCTGCCGCTACGGCCTCATGCTAGGCGAGGACGGCATGGTGATGGACGACGGCGTCACCGCCCGCCTAGGCGAGCACCGCTTTCTCATGACCACGACGACCGGCAACGCCGCCAGCGTGCTCGCCCACCTGGAGGAGTGGGTGCAGACCGAGTGGCCAGAGCTCGAGGTTTTCATGACCAGCGTCACCGAGCAGTTCGCCACCGCCTCGATCGCCGGCCCCAACGCCCGCGCGCTCCTCGGCGGGCTGACCCGGGACATCGACCTCGCGCCGGAGGCCCTGCCCCACATGAGCTTCGCCGAAGGCACGGTGGCCGGCATCCCGGCCCGGGTCTTCCGCATCTCCTTCACCGGCGAGTGCGCCTTCGAGATCAACGTGCCGGCGAGCTACGGCCTGGCGCTCTGGCAGGCCCTCATGACCGCGGGCGCCAAGTACAGCATCACGCCCTACGGCACCGAGGCCATGCACGTGCTGCGCGCTGAGAAGGGCTACATCATCGTGGGTCAGGAGACCGACGGCTCGGTCACGCCGCTCGACCTCGGCATGGACTGGATCGTCTCGAAGAAAAAGGACTTCATCGGCAAGCGGTCGCTCAGCCGCAGCGACATGGTGAAATCCGACCGCAAGCAGCTGGTCGGCCTGCTGACCGAGGATCCGCAAGCCGTTCTGCCCGAGGGCGCCCAACTGGTCGAGACGGTGCTGGGCAAGCCGCCCATGCCGATGCTCGGCCACGTCACCTCGAGCTACATGAGCCCCAACCTGGGCCGTTCCATCGCCATGGCCCTGATCAAGGGCGGCCGCGAGCGGATCGGACAGAAGGTCTTCGCGCCCCTGGCAGGCGGCAGTACACTGGCGGCGGAGATCACCGCGAGCGTGTTCTTCGACGCGGAAGGAGAGCGGCTCCGTGGCTGAGCAGTTCCTCAGACAGAGCCCCTTGGCCCACCTGGGACTCGAGGGACAGGCACAGGCCGATATGGGCGAGGCCGGCGTTGCCCTGGCGGAACGTCCCTTCCCGGCGATCGTCGACCTGCGCGGCGAATCCGGGGCCCTCGCCGGCCCCTTGAAGGCGGCTTTCGAGATCGACCTGCCGCGTGAGGCCGGAGGCACGGCGCACAAGAACGGGCTGAGCGTTCTCTGGCTTGGTCCAGACCAGTGGTGGCTGGTCGACGAAAGCGGCCGCCTTGCTGCCGTCCAGGTCTCGGACGCGCTGAGCGGCCCGGCCCATGCAGCGACGAACGTCGGCGAGAGCCGGACCCGCATCCGCGTGTCGGGCCCCCGGGCGCGGGACCTGCTCGCCAAGGGCTGCCCCCTGGACCTACATCCCCGGGTCTTCCCCGAGGGTAGCTGCGCCCAGAGCCTGGTCGCAAAAGCCGGGGTTCTGATTCACTGCCTGGAGGACGGCGCCGGCTACGACCTCTACGTCATCCGGTCGTTCGCCGAATATCTCTGGCGGTGGCTCGCCGACGCCGCCCGCGAATACGGCTTCGCCGTTCTGCCGCGCTGAGCCGCCCGAAGGCGGCGACCCGTTCCAATCAGGCCGCGTCTCTCTCCTGCTGGTCCTGGATCATGGCGCTCAGCGCCTCGACCTGATCGGACAGGCTCTCGAGGCTGCGCCGGACCTGCTCGAGCTGCTCGGCGATCTGCATCGGAGTCGCCTGCGGCACTTCCGGCGCGAAGCGGTCCGTGCCTTCGACCAGCCAGGTCGGAGCGACGCCCAGCATCTGCGACAGGGTCAACAGCCGGTTCGTCCGCGGCGAGGTCTCGTCCCGCTCCCAGCTGGTCAGCGTTCGCGTCTTCACGCCCAGGCGCCGGGCAAGCTGGGCGGTCGTCAAATCGGCCCGTTCGCGCGCCGCGCTGATTCGTTGTCCCAAAGTATCGAGTTTGTCGCTGTCGATGACTTTCACGGCATTTCTCCATGAACGAGGGTTCGCAGGAATTGGGACTCGGCGCGGCGTGACCTGCGGCACGGGCTGTCTATCGCAAAGATCGCGACAGCGCGATAGTCTCTTTACTACTTTCTGCAGATTTTCTCTCCGGCAGTTCGGGAGCAGGGGAGATGCGCAGGCGCGGTCTTGAGTCGTATCCGGCCTAGGCCGTCTGCGTCGCGCGCTGCTGACCCGGCAAACACGAAAGGACGCGCCATGTCGACCTGGATCAAGTCCGCGGAATGGGTGGTTGCCTGGGATGAAAGCGAAGGGTGCCACCGCTACCTGCGCAACGCCGACGTGGTGTGGAACCGGGACGGCATCGTCCACGTCGGGCCCGGCTACCGGGGCGCGGCCGACGAGATCATCGAGGGCGACGGCCTCTTCGTGCTGCCGGGCTTGGTGGACATCCATTCCCATCCCGCCTCCGAACCCGCGTTCCGCGGCCTGCGCGAGGAGCACGGCCGGCCGCGCATGTACATGACAGGGCTCTACGAGCGGTGCATCGCGTTCCGGCTGGACCATGAGGGCATGCTGGCCTGCGCCGAGGCGGCTTATTGCGAGCTGCTGCAGAGCGGCGTCACCACCATCGCCGACCTCTCCGAGCCCTACCCCGGCTGGCTCGACCTGCTCGCCCGCAGCGGCCTGCGGGGCTACGTCGCACCGGGCTATGCCGCCGCGCGCTGGCGGCTCGAGAACGACTACGAGCTGAAGTTCGACTGGGATGAGGCCGCCGGCCGCCGCGGCTTCGAGGCGGCGCTCTCGCTGGCCAGCGAAGCCGGGGCGCACCCGAGCGGCCGGCTGAACGGCATGCTCTATCCCGCGCAGATCGAGACCTGCCCCGCCGACCTGCTGCGCGACAGCGTCGAGGCGGCGGCGGAACTGGGCGTTCCCGTCACCACCCACGCCTCGCAGAGCGTCTTCGAATTTCAGGAGATCGTGCGGCGCCACGGCAAGACGCCGGTGCAGTTCGCCAACGACCTGGGAATCCTCCGGCCGGGCATGATCGTCGGCCACGCGATCTTCATCGACGAGCACTCCTGGCTGCACTGGCCGACCCGAGAGGATCTCCGGATCCTGGCCGACAGCGGCGCCGCCGTGGCCCACTGCCCGACGCCCTTCGCCCGCTACGGCACGCTGCTGGAGGACCTCGGCCGCTACATGCGGGCCGGCGTCACGGTCGGCATCGGAACCGACTGCGCGCCCCACAACATGCTGGAAGAGATGGGCCGGGCCGCGGTGCTGGCGCGGATCGCGGCCGGCGACATCGAGACCACCTCGACCGCCGCGGTGCTCCACGCCGCCACGGTCGGCGGCGCCGCCGCCCTGGGCCGGGACGACATTGGACGGCTGGCGCCCGGAAAGAAGGCCGACCTGGTCGTGGTCGATTTGGCGCACCCGCACATGCGGCCGGTGCACGATCCCCTGCGCAGCCTGATCTATACCGCCGCCGAACGGGCCGTGAGCGACGTCTATGTGGACGGCCGCAAGGTGGTCGAGAAGGGCCGTGTGCTCGGCCTCGATCAGGAAGCCGCGCTCGCCCGCCTCCAAGAGGCCCAGGCCCGCATGCTGGAGGCAACCCCCGCCTACGACTACGCCGGCCGCCCGGCCGATGCCATCGTGCCTCTGTCCCTGCGGCTCGGCTGATTGGGCGAAGGCCGGGAGAGTGGCCCGCTCTAGGCAAGGTAGCGGAATTGCGTCATGCTGTTGTCACGAGCGGGGGAAATGCCCGACCCAAACAAAGAGACCCCGGCCGAAGGGGCCCATGGATTACTCGAGACACCCAGGGAGGTATCCATGTCATTGCTAGCGAAACGTCTTTTCACCGGCGCCGTTCTGCTCGCCGGACTTGGGCTGGCGGCCGCCGAAGCCTCGGCGGAGTCGGTCCTCAGGGCCAAGGTCCACGCCGACCTCAAGAACCACGACCCGATCTGGACCACGGCCTATATCACGCGTAACCACGGCTACATGGTCTACGACACGCTCTTTGCCATGGACGAGAAGTTCGAGGTCCATCCCCAGATGGCCGAGGGCGCCGTGGTCAGCGACGACGGGCTGGTCTACACCATCACGCTGCGCGACGGCCTGAAGTGGCATGACGGGACGCCGGTCACCTCGGCCGACTGCATCGCCTCGATCGCCCGCTGGGGCAAGCGCGACGGCATGGGCCAGCAGCTCATGTCCAACATGGCCTCCATGGAGGCGGTCGACGACAAGACCTTCAAGCTGACCCTGAGCAAGCCCTGGGGCCTGGTCCTGCCTGCCCTCGGCAAGATGAGCTCCAACGTGCCCTTCATGATGCCCAAGGCCATGGCCGAGACCGACGCCTTCGAGCAGGTCCCCGAGATCATCGGCTCGGGGCCCTTCAAGTTCGTCAAGGACGAGTGGGTGCCCGGCAGCAAGGTGGTCTACGTCAAGAACGAGGACTACGTGCCGCGAAGCGAGCCCGCCAGCGGCCTCGCCGGCGGCAAGGTGGTGCATTTCGACCGGGTCGAGTGGCTCTACATCCCCGACCAGAACTCGGCGATGAACGCCCTGATCAACGGCGAGATCGACTTCTTCGAGGAGCCCCAGACCGACCTGGTACCGGTGCTGGAAGCCTCGCAGGGCGTGGTCGTCGAAGTGATCGACACCAAAGGCAGCCAGGGCTGGCTCCGGATGAACCACATGCACCCGCCGTTCGACAAGGCGGAGGCGCGCCAAGCGGTGCAGCTCATGGTCGACCAGCCGACCTACCTCCAGGCCATCGCGGGTGATCCAAAGTTCTTCCAGACCTGCCCGGCGATGTTCGTCTGCGATACGCCCTATGCCACGGACGTCGGCTCCGAACGGGTGATGAGCAACGACCAGGCCAAGGCGATCGAGATGCTCAAGGAGGCCGGCTACCACGGGCACAAGGTCGTCCTGATGCATCCGACCGACCTGCCGACCTTGAGCAACGCCACCCAGGTCACGGCCCAGCTGATGCGCCAGGTGGGCTTCGACGTCGAGGTTCAGGCCATGGACTGGTCGACCCTGACCTCGCGCCGGGCCGAGACCAAGGCCCCGGCGGACGGCGGCTGGAACGTCTTCCATACCTCCTGGATCTCGCCCGACCTCATGCACCCGGTCGCCAACATCGGCGTTTCGGGCGGCTGCGAGGAGAAGGCCTGGTTCGGCTGGCCCTGCGATCCGGAAATCGAGAAGCTGCGCGAAGCCTTCGCTTTCGAGACCGATTCCGCGAAGCAGAAGGCGCTCGCCGAGCAGGTCCAGGGCCGCGCCATGGAGATCGTCACCTACGTGCCGATCGGCCAGTACCAGGAGCCGCAGGCCTGGCGGGACAACGTGACCGGCGTCATCAAGTCGCCGGTCCTGGTGTTCTGGAACATGAAGAAGAACTGAGCGGCAACGCTCGTCCGGCCCGCCGGCTTCGATCGCCGGCGGGCCGCTTTCCTTGTTCTCTCCAGACGAATTCTAGCTTGCGGCCGGCGCGTCCGCCGGCTGTCCGACCTCGCGCAGGTGGCAGGCGACCGTGTGGCCCGGCTGGACCTCGACCAGGGCCGGCGCCTCCTCGCGGCAGCGCCGCATCACGTAGGGGCAGCGGGTATGGAACCGGCAGCCGCGCGGTGGGCTGATCGGGCTCGGCACGTCGCCCTGGAGGATGATCCGCTGCCGCTCGATCTCCGGGTCGGGCACCGGCACCGCCCCGAGCAGCGCCTCGGTGTAGGGGTGCAAGGGGGTGGTGAAGAGCGTCTTCTTGTCGGTCAGCTCGACGATCTGCCCCAGGTACATGACGGCGACCCGGTGCGAAATGTGCTCAACCACCGCGAGGTCGTGCGAGATGAAGAGGTAGGTCAGGCGGTATTCTTCCTGGAGGTCCATCAGCAGGTTGATCACCTGGGCCTGGACCGAGACGTCGAGCGCGGACACCGGCTCGTCGGCGACGATCAGACTGGGGCTCAGGGCGAGCGCCCGAGCGATGCCGAGGCGCTGGCGCTGCCCGCCGGAGAACTCATGAGGGTACTTCAGCATGTGCTCGCGCTTCAGCCCGACCCGCTCGAACAGTGCTGCGACCTGTTCTTTGCGCGCCGAGCGCGTGGTGCCGTTGCGGTCGTAGTTCTCCAGCGGCTCGGCCACGATGTCGCCGGCAGACATGCGCGGATTGAGCGAGGAATAGGGGTCCTGGAACACGATCTGCATCTGCCTCCGGTAAGGCAGCAGGTCGGCGCCGTGGAGCCGGGTGATGTCCCGGTCGTGCAGGTTGATCGTGCCGTCCGTGGTGTCGATCAGGCGCATGATCAGCTTGCCCACCGTGGTCTTGCCGCAGCCGCTCTCGCCGACCAGGCCCAGGGTCTCGCCCCGTCGGACGTGGAACGACACGCCGTCGACCGCGTAGACGTGGCCGACCGTCGACGAGAAGAGGCCCTTCTTCAACGGGAAGTACTTCTTCAGCCCTTCAACTTGCAGGACCGTCTCCGTCGCGTTCCCGTTGCCCGCGCCGCCGGTCATGGCTCCGCCAGTCTCCCGGCCTCGAAGCAGGCAACGCGGTGGTTTGGGCGCAGGGCTTCGAGCGCTGGCGACGCGCCGCGGCAATGCTCGGTCGCGTGGTCGCAGCGCGGCGCGAAGGCGCAGCCGGGAATGTCCTGCAGCAGCGAAGGCACGGTCCCCGAGATCTCCTGGAGCCGGTAGCGCGTGTCCTCGACGACGCGGTTGAGCCGGGGAATCGACCCCATGAGGCCCCGGGTGTAGGGGTGCAGGGGTCGACCGAAGAGCTCCCGGGCCGGCGCTTCCTCGACCTTGCGCCCGGCGTACATGACGATGACCCGCTCGGCCATCTCGGCGACCACGCCCAGATCGTGGGTAATCAGGATGATCGCGGTCCTCAGGTCCTCCTTGAGTTCCAGCATGAGATTGAGGATCTGCGCCTGGATCGTGACATCGAGCGCGGTGGTCGGCTCGTCGGCGATCAGCACCTTGGGATTGCACGACAGCGCCATGGCGATCATCACCCGCTGACGCATGCCGCCTGACATCTGATGGGGATACTCGGTGAGGCGCTGCCGGGGATCCGGAATGCGCACCAGGTTGAGCATCTCGGCGGCGCGGTCGTCGGCTGCCTTCCTGGAGAGGCCCTGGTGCAGGATGATGGATTCCGAGATCTGTCGCCCGACCGTGAGCACCGGGTTGAGCGAGGTCATGGGCTCCTGGAAGATCATGGAGATCGCGTTGCCCCGGATGTCGCGGATCTCCCGCTCCGACGCGGTCAGCAGGTTGCGCCCCTCGAAGAGGATGCGTCCCGAGACGATGCGCGCCGGCGGCTGCGGCAGGAGCCGCAGGATTGACATTGCCGTGACGCTCTTGCCGCAGCCCGACTCGCCGACCACGCAGAGGGTCTCGCCGCGGCGCAGCGCGAAGGAGAGTCCTTCCACTGCACGCACCACGCCGTCTCGTGTCTCGAAGTGAATCCTGAGGTCGTCAACCTCGAGGATCGGATCCGACGCCTCCTGCGGTCGATCGGCTTCCGAGAGCGCGGCCGGCCCGGCCATCTAGCGCATCCGCCGCGCGATGCGCGGGTCCAGGGTGTCACGCAGGCCGTCGCCCAGGATGTTCACGGTCAGCACCATGAAGGCGAGGCAGAGGCCGGGGAAGAAGATGATCCAGGGCTTGATCTGAAAGAACACCCGGCCCTCGGCCATCATGTTGCCCCAGCTCGGCACCTCGGGCGGCGTGCCTGCGCCGAGGAAGCTGAGCAGGGCCTCGACGATCATCGCCGAGGCGCAGACGTAGGTTGCCTGGACCATCAGCGGCGCGAAGGTATTCGGCAGGATGTGGCGCAGCAGGATCTTGGGCAGGCGCGTGCCCGAGGCGACCGCCGCCTCGACATAGGGCTGCTCGCGGATGGTCAAGACGACCGCGCGCACCAGCCGGACCACGCGCGGGATCTCGGGCACGGTGATGGCGATGATCACGTTCTGCACGCTCGAGCCGAAGAGCGCCATGAGGGCGATCGCGAAGAGGATCCCCGGGATTGCCATCAGACCGTCCATCACCCGCATGACCGTGGCGTCGATGATGCGGACGTAGCCGGCCAGGAGCCCGATGACGAGGCCGATCGCCGTGCTGAGGACGGCGACGCTGAGGCCGACCGTCAGCGAGATCCGAGTGCCGAAGACGGTCCGGGCGTAGACGTCGCGGCCTAGGTGGTCGGTGCCGAACCAGTTGGTCTCGCTGGGCGGCTTCAGGCGGTTGATCGGGTTCAGCTCCAGCGGGTCGCTGGCCAGCCAGGGCGCGAAGACCGCGACCGCGGTCATGGCGGTCAGGATCGTTACGCCCACGACGACGGTGGGATTGCGCCGGCCGAATTCGAGGGTCCGTTCGAGGCGCCCCTTCGGCGCCTCCAGCGCCAGGTCTCCCGGTACCGCAACCATCGATGCCGCTTTCCCCGTCTAGTAGCGGATCCTCGGATCCAGGAAGGTGTAGGCGATGTCGACCATGAGATTGATCAGCACGTAGATCCCGGCGAACAGCAGGATGATGCCCTGGATGATCGGGTAGTCGCGCCGCAGGATCGAGTCGACGGTCAGCCGTCCCAGCCCGGGAATGTTGAACACGCTCTCCGTGACCACCACGCCGCCGATCAGCAGCGCGATGCCGATGCCGATGATCGTAACGATCGGGACCGCGGCGTTCTTCAGGGCGTGACGCAGCAGGACCACGGTCGAGGCCAGACCCTTGGCGTGGGCCGTGCGGATGTAGTCCTCGGTCAGGACCTCCAGCACGCTGGCCCGGGTGATGCGCGCGATCAGCGCCGTATAGAGCAGGGCGAGGGCCAGGCTGGGCAAGGTGATGCTGCGCAGGAACGGCAGGAAGCCCTGCTCGATCGGCACGTAGCCCTGGACCGGGAACCACTTCAGCTGGATCGCGAAGACGTACATCAAGATATAGCCGATCACGAAGACCGGCACGGAGAAGCCGAGGACCGCGACCACCATGGTCAGGCGGTCGATGATCGAGCCCGCCTTCCAAGCGGCCAGCACGCCGAGCGGGATGGCGACCACGACGGCGATCACGATGGTCGCGAGCGACAGCGCCAGGGTCGGCTCGATCCTCTGCCGGATAAGGTCGGCGACCGGCAGGTTGGAGAAGATCGAGATTCCGAGGTCGCCGTGCAGCAGATGCCACACCCAGGTGCCGAACTGAATGTAGATCGGCTGATCGAGGCCGAGCTTGGCGCGGATCCGCTTGATGTCCTCCGGGCTCGCGTAGTCGCCGGCGATCACCGCGGCCGGATCGCCGGGCGTGAGGTGCAGCAGAAGAAAGACGAAGATGCCGACGACCGCCATCACCGGGATGGTCGAGAACACGCGTCGGATGATGTAGGTGTGCATGCGGCGCCCGATGAAGTGCCTGGCCGTGTCGGCGGCAGTGTTTCAAGTGTAGTCGCCACGTCGCGTCGCGGTAAAGGCGCGTGAGAGCGATGCCTCCGCCTGCCGCCCTGTGTGGGCCGGGGGACCGAAGAGAGGTGCAGAGGACCGACACGACCTGCCAGGCGGACGCCTTGCGCCCCCTCTAACGCCGCGATCGCGGTCGATCTCCTTCTATTGCCCGTCCGAAACGCCGATTCTGCCCTCGTCCTCGGTAAAACTGCCGGAAGTCTGTCGGCTGCATTATTGGCAAGGATTTACGGACATTACCTACGAGATCCAGAATTGTTAGCGTTGCGTCTCTGGGAAAGAATGCCTCCTGCTGTGGCAAAAGCCACACTTAGGAAGTTCGTCTTGCGATAAAGATGGATTATGGGGGAGCAGTGAGTGCTGTTTGATAATCAAAACGAACGGATAACCGGTAAGAACACCAACCGTTTGGCCGATCTGAAGCCGATCTAGGTTTGTCCAAATTCGATTGGTCAGGCACTCCCCCGGGCAACTCCAGACCGTGTTCGCCGGAGGAGGCAGATCATGACATATCGAAACGCGACAAGAACTGCTGCAATCGCGTGCTGCTGCCTGTTTGCCACAGCATGCGCCGAGTGGAATTCGATCTATCGGACCCAGGATCTCAAGAACGAATCACTCGTGACCGATGCGAAGCAGCGTGTCGTCTTGAACGTGCCCGCGCGCGGCGGGCCCGCGGTCAACATGCCGGCAAGAATCTACTGCGCGGAGCCCAGTCCGGACGTTGCGCAAGCCCTCTCCCAGAGCCTGTCAGCCGCCCTTGAGGTGGAGATTGGGAGCAAGGGAAAAGGGTCCGGGCAAGTCGCCCAGTCATCGGTGGAGAGCATTGCCCAGCTGGGCGAGCGCTTGGCCACGATCCAGCTTCTGCGTGACGGTTACTACCGAACCTGTGAGGCCTACGCGAACGGCGCCGTGTCGGATACCACCTACGCCATGATCCTCGGGGGCATCGACGACGTGATGGCCACGCTCCTTTCGGCGGAACTGGCGGCGGGCGCTTTTGGGCGTGCCCTCGCAAAGGCAGGCGGCGAAAGCGCCGCCGGAACGGGGCTTGGACCGGGCGTGGATCCCGAAAAGATTGCGGCAGCTCAGAAGGAGCAGGTTGACTTCCAGGCCGAGATAGCCGCGGAGGAAAAGCGAAAGGAGCAGGCGGAAGCTGCCGGCAATCAAGACGACGTCAAGAAGTCTGAAGTCAAGCTGGCAGAGCTCCGTGTCAAAGAGCAGGGCGCCGCCGATCGACTTCGGGAAGCAAAAAGGCCGAGTGCATTCGCTTCGGCTTCCAGTCGACCGGGCCAAAGCATCGGCCAATTGTTACGGCAAGGGTCTACGAACAGCGCACAGGCTGTAACGGCAATACACCGGACTTTCATCGAACAACCCAATCTCGATGCCTTGTTCGTCGCCTGCGTAACGGCGCTCGACCGGACGCATCCCCTCAATAAAGACGGTGTAGATCCCTCGACACCGATGGTGTTGTACACCAGCGGTGAGTATCTCAAGGGAAAGCCAAGAAGAACCGTCTTCACCGAGGTTTGCGAGAATCTCTTTTCGGTACCTGCTGCAGACGCTCAGGGACAAATTCCGAACGCCAATCACATGCCCTTCTTCAAGATACTCGACATCGGGTTTAAGATCAGAACAGAAACCGGCCGACAGAAGGTGCATATGAGCTGTCTTCGCCAGATCGAGGATGCCGATAGATCCTGTAAACAGGGCGACCAGAACTACTGCGTTCACAGGGATAAACTTCTAATCTTCTGCAATGGGGACAATAACTAAGCGCACAGCCCCCCATCGAAGGCGGCGTGGAGGCTAGAACTCGTTGATCCTGTCTAGCGGGAAAATCGGGCGCCGCAGCTCGCGATAATCCAGGCGGCTGTTGTCGGACGTCGTGACCCCCTCACCGTCGCAGGTCAGCGTCGTACCGGCGATCGGCGCGAACCCGGCACGGTAGTGGATCCTCGACTTCAGGATCAGATAGCGCGTCACCCTCGGATCGATTCCGACACTGGTGAAGATGCCGAGGTCCCAGGGCTCGTGATGGCGGGAGACGACAACGATCTTCATGCCATCGCTTTCCAGGACCGCGGTCGGGCCCGTGTGGACCTCCATGCCAGTGTACATCGGCCCGCGCACGGTCCAACGGCCGTCGCTCAGCACCCTCACCTGTCCCGTGATCTTCAGCGGCCGGCCCTTCAGCCCGACGCTGGGCATGTCGGTGCGGCCGCCCAAGTGGATCGTCACCGTCGCCCCGACGCCCGCCGACTGCATGGCTTCGACGGCGGCCGGATCCCAAACCGCCGCCACGGCGACGTCGCGCAGGCCCTGGCGCCGCACCTCTTCGATCACCGTCATGACGTCCTGCGTCCCGCCGGAACCGACGTTGTCCGCGTGGTCCAGCAGCAGCACGGGCCCCTCCTCCAGCCCGGCCGCTTCGGCGACGGTTTCCGTCAGCAGCCGGTGCCGATAGACGAAGTCCTCCCGCGCCGACCAGGCCGCGTCGAGCAGGCGGTCGCGCGCCGCCTCGGCGCGGGCGCGGTCGCCGTCGGCGACGGTCAGCGCCGACACGCCGGCATCGGGAATATCGGCCAGGGGAAAGCCGCCGAACAGGGTGGCGGCCAGGCAGCCGCCCGCCTCTTCCGCTTCGGCCATCGCCTGAAGCCGCTTCATCGGCTGGTCCGCCGTCCCCATGCGCAGGGTCTGGGCCAGCAGCGGCGCCCGGCCCCAAGCCTGCACAGGCTCGACCTCGCCGGCCAGAGCGCGCAGCAGCACCCGGCCGATCTGCTCGCCGACCGCATACATGTCGACGTGGGGATAGGTCTTGTAGCCGATCGAGACGGTGGAATTCTCGACCATGACCTCGGTCAAGTTGCAGTGCAGATCATAGGTGCAGGCGATCGGCAGTCCCGGCGCGACACGGCGCAGCTCGGCGAGCAGCGCGCCCTCGCCGTCCGACAGGTGTTCGACCACCATGGCGCCGTGGAGGTCGAGCAGCGCCCCGTCGAACCCGCCCTTCGCCGCCGGCTCGACGATGGTCTCGACCATGCGCTCGAAGCAGGCCCTTTCAACCGGGGCGCTAGGCATGGCCTCGGCGGCCAGGGGCGTGGCGATATCCGCGCCCGCGCCACGGGCGAGGTCGAGATAGGCGCCGATTGGCGTGTTGGTTCCGCCCAACGCCCCGGGCACCGCCTCGCCCCGGTGCAGGCACCAGCTCTCGAAGCGACGCCAGTCGGTCGGTACTGGCGAGAAGGTGTTGGTCTCGTGCTTCATCATCGCGACCAGAAGCCGCATCACAGCCTCCTTGGGCTGTCTCTTGTCCGTTTGTTGCTGTGAACAAGGTTAGCCCAGACCGGAGGAGAACTTCAGTATCGGAAAACCTCCGGGCGCAACATCACGAGTCCTCCGGGCTCCAGTCCGTGACCGTTTCCCAGTCGCCCTTCTCCTCCGCGCGCTCGAAAGCGCAGCCGACATCGGCGCGAGAGATCTGGAGCAGCGTCGGATCGCGGTCGGCCAGCCAGTAGATGTTGCAGATCCTGATGTTGCCGGCGTCCTCCATGAAAGCCTCATCCTCGTCGCCACGATACAAGCGCCAACCGGAATCCTCGGGCCGTTCGGACCCCTCGCGGTAGGCCCAACAGGCCTGCCGCCCAGACTCGAGAACGAGTGCCGAGACCACAGCGGACTGCTCGCCAATGGTCAGGTAGGAGGGATCATCGGGCGTCAAAAGGGTCCGGGCTATATGGTTTGCCTGGAACTCTATGGTGTCGCCAAGCTCCAGATCATGGATGTAGACCGGCTGGTTATCGAGTACGCCGCAATAGCGGCAGATCGCGCCGTCCTCGATGCGCTCATTGACCTGGACCCACATGCGCTCGGCGCGGGGCTCGTCCTCGCCGGGGTCTCTCAGAATGAAGTGAAGACGTACAAGGTCGCCCACCTGGCACTCGTGGCGTTTCTTGGCCGAAGGGATGAAAAAGCTTTCGGGCGATGCTTGGGCGGCGGTCACGACGTCTTCAAGATACCAGCTGCGCATCGTTCGGGCCCCCGGGAATCGACCAACCGGGAAAACTAGCCGAAAGTGGTAAAGGCTGCGTTTCCGTCCGAGAGAGGCTGCTTCGAGCCGATCACTAGATCGACAGCCGCCCCGACTCCGCCAGGCCGGTGACGACCTTGCCGGGAGACCGCACCGGCCGCCCGGGCGGGTCCATCGCCCCGAGGAGATCGACCAGGGACCACATCTCGGCCTTGGCGGCCTCCTCGCTGCGGCTGGGGGTGCGGCCCCGGAACACCTGCAGGTCGTCGAGCACGGTCAGCCCCTCGAGAAAGAGTTCCCGATAGATCACCCGGTCCCGGACGTCGCGCGCCAGGCGATAGCCGAGCGAGGCCTGGAGCTGCTTCAGGACTTGTTCCAGCTGTATCTGGTTGCGGGTCTGGGGCCTAGACACCCGGTTACGTACCACGATCCAATCGAGCGGCTGCCCGCCCGCGATCATACGCGAGCCCCAACGGTCCAGCACGCTCAGGCAATAGCGACTCGGCCCCACCACGGTCTGACCGGATTCGTCCATGCGGACGAGGATGTGCAGGTCGACGAAGCTGTCGTTGAGCGGCGTCACCAGGGTGTCGGCCAGGACATGGGCCAGCCTGGAGCAGAAGGTGTCGCTGCCGGGCGTATCGACGACGATGTAGTCATTCTCCAACAGCGCCTGGAAAGACTCGGCGATCCGCGTCGTGTCTTCCGCCTCCGCCGCCGCCGTGCTGTCGGCGGTCGAGTGATGCAAGGTTCGGTGGGCGGGCACCTCCAGCGCCGGATTCCCGGCCCCGCGTTCCCTGGCGGCCCGTCGCTTGCGATACTCCACGAATGCGGTGAAGGACTTCTGCTCGCTGTCGAGGTCGAGCGTCCCGACCGCGTAGCCGCATTTCATCAGGGCGACGGCGATGTGCATCGCCAATGTTGACTTGCCGGTTCCGCCCTTCTGGTTTCCCACCGTGATCACGCGCGGGCGTACCGCGCGTTCGAACCAAGCGGACTTGAGGTCTGTCTTCATCAGGGCTGCTCGTTGCCTGCGTTCGAGAGTTCGTTCGATGACAGCTTTCGCGTTCCGCGGTCCTCTCCAGGACTCTCATAGAGTTTCATGACTTGCTTTGTGGGGCAACAATATATTGCCGAGTGTCAGGGCGGGAGATACTATATGTATTGATAAGGGGCAGTTTGTGTCGGAAGACTCGGCCTGCGGCACAACGCTACGCCTTCCCAAGTCCGGGGCATCCATCATCGGACAGTGAAGGCGGGACTGAAACGGAGGGAATTTGTATGCGCGTCCTGGCCTTTGCGAGCCAAAAAGGAGGATCGGGGAAAACCACGTTGGCGGCCAACGTGGCCGTTCAGGCGGAACGTGAAGGGAGCGGCCCCGTCGCTTTGATCGACACCGATCCCCAGGGCAGCTTGGCGGAATGGTGGAACCAGAGAAGCGATCCGACGCCGGTGTTCGCCCACGTCTCGGTCGCGCACCTGCCGGAACATATCGCGCAAATGGAGGCGCGCGGAATCAAGCTCCTGGTCATCGACACGCCGCCGGCGATCAAGGCGACCATCGGCCATGTCGTCAACGCCGCCGACCTCGTGGTGATTCCAGTGCGGCCAAGTCCGCACGATCTGCGCGCCGCAGGGAAGACGGTGGATATCGTCGAGAGCCTCGGCAAGCCTTTGGTCTTCGTCATCAACGGCGCCCATCCGACGGCGAGAATTACCACGGAGGCGGCGATCTCCCTGTCCCAGCATGGACCGCTCTGTCCCGCCGTCATTCGTCAGAGAACCGACTACGCCGCGAGCATGATCGACGGGCGCGCGGCCATGGAGATCGCCGGGAACTCGAGATCCCCCGAAGAGATCGCGCAGCTCTGGTCCGACCTCAAGGAGAGGCTGGAGAAAGGCCGCCGGCATCGAGCCCATTGGCCGCGCACCGCCCCGACAGAGAACTATCAGGCCAACACTGCGCTTTAAGGCCTGTTGTCAGTTGCGTCGCGCTCCTGGTCCGAGTGAAATCGACCCGCTGTTAGGCGCGAGGAGGAAGGACATGCGGAGCATATTCGACGACGAGCAACGTGGCAGCGGGTCGATTACACCGGATCCCTTCGGGACGGGACGGGGCGCATTTGCGCCGAGGCGGCGTCGCGGAAGGCCTTGTGGGGCCCCACCCCACGGCGCCTCCCGCTCCTGGCCCCGGCGCAAATGCGCTCCCGCCAGGAACGCGACGTAACCGACAACAGGCCCTAGGCAACAATGGCGAACAGCAAGAAGAAGGCAAAAGCGGCGTCCCTGACCGGAGACCTTCTGGTCCGCGAGAGAGGAAACAGCAAGGCGGGCTTCGTGCTGGTTGGCGGGCGTGACGCCCCATCGCGGGCCAGTCCGGCGGAGGTCGCCGCCACTGAACCGGCGGCGGCCCACGACATGGAAGCCCGGCCGCCAAAGGCGCAGCTCCGCAGCATTGACCTAAGCCCTGCGGGCGGGAATTCCGCGGATCCGCAGGCGCTGGTCCAGGCCTTGCGGGGCGGCCAGATCGAGCAGGCTGAGCAGCTGTTCGGCGTCATGACCGGGCTCTCCGCCCGGAAGGCCAAAAAAGTTCTCTACGGCGACTCGGGCCAAAGCCTGGCCATGGCCTGCCGCGCGCTCTGCTTCGACCAGTTGCAGTTCGCCTCGACCTTCATCCTGACCCGTAAGCTTGGCCTCCCGGAAGCGGAAGCCGACCCCAGGTTGCTCAGCCGCGCGAGCCAGGTCTTCGAGGAAACCGGGCAAGAGGCCGCGCTTGAAGTCTTGGACGCCTGGCGCCAGGACGACGACCGCGCGTAGACTGTCTGTGTCGCCGCGCCCCCGCCGGGCCGGGCAGCTTGGGGGCAGAGAAGCGTGTCCATCGTCATTCACCACAATCCCGACTGCGGGAACTCGCGGAACGTGCTCGCCATCATCCGGGCCGCCGGCAGCGACCCGGTCGTGATTCCCTACCTGGAAACCGGCTGGACCCGGCCGCAACTCCTGGGACTCTTCGCGGCGGCGGACCTGACGCCGCGCACGGCGCTCCGCACGACGAAATCACCGGCCGAGGAGCTGGGACTGACCGACCCGTCCTGCGACGAGGACACGATCCTGAACGCCATGCTCGAGCATCCGGTGCTGGTCAACCGGCCAATCGTCTGCACTCCGAAGGGCGTCAGGCTGTGCCGGCCGAGCGAGGCGGTTCTCGACCTGCTCGAGCGGCTCCCGCCGGGGCCGCTCTACAAGGAAGACGGCGAGATGATCCTGGATGCCGAGGGCGCGAGGGTCGGCGCCGGAGCCTGAGGCTACCCGCCGGGCCCGCGGGGATCAGGTTTCCTTTGCGCAGTCCCGGCTCGACCGGGCATACTTGCGAACGACTCGAAACAAACGAAAGGAGGTGATCCCATGTCTAGTGATTACGGTGCCAAGACGGTGAGCCCTGGTACTCTTCGCAGGCGGTGGAGCAGCCTCTTTCGCCAGCGCTGAGCACCGAGACTTCGGTCTGAGGACTTTCCTCTGGCCCATTCACGGAAAGGCGGCCTCCGGGCCGCCTTTTTCCTTTCCCGACTTGCTCCGGCAGCGGGAATCTCGGCGATTGACTCTTCGGGTCCAAACGAAGAAGAGAAGCGCTGCTCAAACCGCCGGGAGGGGAGGAAAACCCATGCGCCTAGGTTTCTTGTCAGTGCTCGTTGCCCTTTGTTTTGCCGGGACGACCGCCTCGGCCGACACCTTGGACCAGATCAAGAAGAGCGGCGTCGTGAAGATCGCCTACCGGACCGATGCGCCGCCCTACTCCTTCAAGGATGCCGTCGGCGAGCCCAGCGGCTACACAGTCGATCTCTGCCGCGCGGTGGCGGTCGGGCTGAAGGCACAACTCGGCCTCGAGCAAATCTCGATCGACTACGTCCCGGTGTCCACGCAGGACCGCTTCAAGGTCATCCAAGACGGGGCCGCCGACATGCTGTGCGGTGCTACCACGGCGACGCTGTCCCGTCGGGAACTTGTGGACTTCTCGGTGCCGGTCTTCGTCGACGGTGCCAGCGTCCTGTTCCGCACCGACGGCCCGCGTAACTTCGAGGCCCTGGCCGGCAAGAAGATCGGCGTTCGGGCCAACACGACCACCGAAGAGGCCCTGGGCAACACGCTCAAGAAGATGGCGATCAATGCCGAAGTGATCGCCGTTTCCAGTCACGACGACGGCCTCAACAAGCTGGCCTCCAAGGAAATCGAGGCCTATTTCGCGGATCAGGCGATTCTCTTGTTCCTCTTGGTCAAGAATCCCTCCGCGCGGGGCGCACTGAGCCTCTCCAACCGCTTCTTCACCCACGAGCCCTATGCCATCGGCCTGCGCCGAGGCGACAGCGACTTCCGTCTGGCCGTGGACCGCGCGCTCAGCCGC
This sequence comes from Kiloniellales bacterium, assembly GCA_030064845.1. Classification (NCBI taxonomy): domain Bacteria; kingdom Pseudomonadati; phylum Pseudomonadota; class Alphaproteobacteria; order Rhodospirillales; species Kiloniellales bacterium. The sequence continues at coordinate 84,239 of JASJEC010000001.1, read as the reverse complement.
ATCTACCGCAGCGGGAAGATTTCTGGAATCTTCAAGGAGAACTTCGGCACGGTCTCGCCGAGCGACATGATCAAGGCGCTCTTCATCGTCAGCGCGATGCCCGAGTAGCCCGATCGGCGTGCGTCAGTGGAAGCCCCCGGCCTGAACGTTGACGTCATTCTCTTCGACGTCGGAGGCACGGTCTTCGACTGGCGCGCCGCCGTCGCGGCAGCGCTGCGCGAAACGGAGGCCTTGGCTTTCCGGACCGCCGATCCCGAGGCCTTCGGCGCCGCATGGCGCAGGCAGTCCCTGATCGAAGTCGAGGCCATCGCCGAGGAAAGGGCGCCGTGGCGCCCCTTCGATCCGGTGCTCGAGACTTCCCTGGACCGGACGCTGACCGATTTCGGAATCGGCGATCTCTCCCCGCGCGACCGTGAGATCCTCCTGAAGGCCTGGGAAGCGATGCCGGTCTGGCCAGAGGTCCCAGCCGCCCTCGCCCGTCTGCGCCGCAGGTTCTTCATCGCGCCGCACACGATCCTCAGCCTGCGAATCGCCGCTTTCAGCTCGCGGGCGGCCGGACTCGGCTGGGATGCGATCATATCCTGCGATTCTCTCGGGGCGACCAAGCTGAACCCGGAAAGCTACCGCCGCGCCCTCGCCGCCATCGGCCGCCCGGCGGAGCGGGTCTGCTTCGCCGCCGCCCATCCCAGCGATCTCCGCGCCGCCGGCGCGCAGGGCATGAAAACGGCCTACATCGTCGCCCAGCTCCACGACTACGGCGACGACTACGAGGACACCGGCTTCGCGGCGGAGTTCGACTTGGTCGCGGAGGACTTCACCCATCTCGCCGACCTCTTGGGGGCGTGATCACCTCTGGGGCCGCTTGCCCGCGCGCGCGCCCGGGCTAAACTTGCCGCCATGTGCGAGCTGCTCGGCATGAACTGCAACGTCCCGACGGACATCCGCTTCAGCTTCTCGGGGCTGATCCAGCGCGGCGGGCGGACCGATCACCACCGAGACGGCTGGGGCATCTCCTTCTACGAAGGTAAGCGCTGCCGCAGCTTTCACGACCCCAAGCCGGGTTGCGAGTCCGAAATTGCCGAACTGGTCCAGAGCCACTCGGTGAAGAGCCTCAACGTGATCTGCCATATCCGCAAGGCGACCAACGGGCGGGTTTCTCTCGAGAACACCCACCCCTTCACCCGCGAGCTCTGGGGCCGGAGCTGGTGCTTCGCCCACAACGGCAAGCTCAAGGGCGTCAAGACCCGGCCGCTCGATCACTACCGGCCGATCGGCACGACCGACAGCGAGCACGCTTTCTGCTGGCTGCTCGACCAAATCCGCGAGCGCTATCCGGCGCCGCCCCGGAGCGACCGCGCTTTGCGCAGGCTGATCCGGACGCTGGCCGAAGAGCTGGCGGCGCTCGGCACCTTCAACATGCTGCTCTGCGATTCACGCTACCTCTACTGCTTCTGCAGCACGAAACTGAGCTGGCTGACCCGCCGCGCGCCCTTCGGCGAGGCCAGCCTGATCGACACCGAGCTGACTGTGGACTTCGCCAAGGAGACCACACCCAAAGACATCGTCACCGTGATCGCGACACGGCCCCTGACCGAAGGCGAGGACTGGGTCGTCATGGAACCAGGCAGCCTGGTTGTGTTCCACGACGGACTGCCGATCTCGCCTTCGGGTCGATCATGAAGCACGCTCGGAACCATCGGAGGTCCGCATGACGCCCAAGCTACCGAAAGCCGCGCACCTGCTCCTCGTCTGGGTCCTCGCCCTGACGGCGGCCTGTGTAGGCGCCGGCGCGTCGGAGACCCCCGAGCCGCACTACGACGCGCGGCTGATCGGCAAGGTCGGCGACGTGACCCGGCCCGAGAGCGTCTGGATCGGCGCGATCGAGATCCGCCTGCGGACGCCCTTCGTCCTCGACGGGCGGCGGGACGACGCACTGGCGTTCATGCGCGCGCTCGCCGTGACCGGACGCGAGGTGGAGTGCCGGCTGACCGGTGCACGGATGGCCGCGCCAGGGGGCGGCGCGCTGGTGGGCGACTGCGTCGTCTTCGGGCCGACCGACGGGCGCGAGATCGATCTCGGCACGCGTCTGATCGAGCGCGGCTTCGCGCGGCCTTGCAAGGACCCCGACGTAATGATCACGATCTGGCCGCCGGTCTTCGACTGCCTGTGAGACTCGGGCGGTGATCGCTTTCAGACTGCTCCTCGTCGCCCTCTGCGCCCTGGTTCCGACGGTTCTGCCGGCGACGTCGGCCCTGGCGGAAGCCTCGGGTCCCGACTTCTATCGCGTGGTCGACGTCGACGCGACCGAAACGCTCAGCCTCAGAACCGGCGCCTCGACCGGGTCTACCGTCATCGCCGAGCTGCCGCACGACGCCGGCGGTCTGGCGAACATGGGGTGCCGCGGCGGGCTGACTTTGCAGGAGTGGACCGAGGCGAGCGAGAGCGAGCGTGAAGCATCGCGTCACCGCCGCTGGTGCCTGGTCGGCTTCGAGCGGGTGGTCGGCTGGGTCCCCGGCCGTTTCCTCGCCGAGGGCGGGCCGCCCGACCGTTTCCGCGGCGGCGGGCGCCTCGGCGCGCTGCGCGGCTCCGAGTGGCGCCTGGTGCGGATCGGCGACGGACTGGCCGACCTCGAGGCCACGATCGCCTTCCAATCCGGCGGGCACGTCAGTGGCGACGCGGGATGTAACCGTTTCATGGGAAGCTACGCAGAGGATCGCGGGTCGCTCTCGGTCGGGCCGCTGGCTACGACGCGGAAGATCTGTCCCGAGGAAATCATGGCGGGTGAGGCGCGGTTCCTTGCAATGCTGGAGGAAAGCAGAACCCGGGCCGCCTGGCATCTGGTGCTCGCGCTGCTAGACGAGCGCGGCGGCGTCGTTGCGCAATTCGCGCGCATGGACTGGGATTGAACGGAGTCGAACAGAACCGGGTCGGTAGGAAGGCTGTGCGGCTCACGCGAAGGCGTCGGGCATAGAATCCTTGCGCTCGCGGATGAAGGCCATGAGCGCCTCGTCGACGCCGGGGTCGAGCGCCGGGGCCTCGTATTCGGCGAGCCATTTTTTGCACAGTGCGTTGGCGCGCTGGACCGTGTCCTTGGAGCCCTCGGCCTCCCACTGCTCGAACGAGTTGTTATCGGCCACGGCCGAGCGGTAGAAGGCGGTCTCGAAGTTGGCCTGGGTATGGGCGCAGCCAAGGAAGTGCTGGCCCGGGCCGACCTCGCGGATCGCGTCCATGGCCTGGCCGTTCTCGGTGATGTCGTAGCCCTGGCAGAAGGTCTGCATCATGCCGAGCTGGTCGGCGTCGATCACGAACTTCTCGTAGCTAGAGACCAGGCCGCCCTCTAACCAGCCGGCGGCGTGGAGCACGAAGTTCACGCCGCCGAGAACCGTGGGCATCAGGGTCTGGCTGCTCTCGTGGGCCGCCTGGGCGTCGGGCGTCTTGGCCGCGCAGAGCGAGCCGCCGGAACGGAACGGCACCCCGAGGCGGCGGGCCAGCTCGGCCATGCCGTAGAGCACCAGGGCCGGCTCCGGCGTCCCGAAGGTGGGCGCGCCCGACTGCATCGACATAGAGCTCGCGAAGCTGCCCATGATGACCGGCGCGCCGGGCCGGACGAGCTGCGCGAAGGCGATGCCCGCCAGGGCCTCGGCCAGGGTCTGGGTCATCACGCCGACCGGCGTGACCGGCGCCATCGCGCCCGAGAGGATGAATGGCGTGACGATGGTCGCCTGGTTGTGCCGGGCATAGACCTTGAGCGCCCCCAACATGGTGTCGTCGAAGGTCATCGGCGAGTTGGCGTTGATAAGGCTGACAACCACCGTGTTCTCTTCAACGAAGTCCGCGCCGAACACCAGCTTTGCCATCTCGACCGTATCCTCGGCCCGCTCGGGCGCGGTCACCGAGCCCATGAAGGGCAGGTCGGAATAGCGCAGGTGGCTGTAGACCATGTCCAGGTGGCGCTTGTTGACCGGGATGTCGACCGGCTCGCAGACCGTGCCGCCAGAGTGGTGGATCGAGGGCGCCATGAAGGCGAGCTTCACGAAGTTCTGGAAGTCCTCGATCGTCGCGTAACGCCGCCCGCCGTCCAGGTCGCTGACGAAGGGCGGTCCGTAGACCGGCGCGAATACCGTGGCGTCGCCGCCGATCCGGACCGTGCGCTCCGGGTTCCGCGCGTGCTGCACGAACTCCTTGGGGGCCGAGCCCTGGATCAGGCTGCGGCACAGGCCCCTGGGAAAGCGCACCCGCTCACCGTCGATGTCGGCGCCCGCCTCTTTCCAGATTGCGAGGGCCTCGGGATCGTCGCGGAACTCGATCCCGACCTCCTCGAGGACGGTATCGGCGTTCTCCTCGATAAGCGCGAGGCCTTCCTCCGAGAGGATCCGATAGGGCGGGATCTGCCGAACAATCGGTTTCTGCTTGCCGGACTTGGCGCCGCGCCGGGCCGCCCGGCGGGCGTCTGCGCCGCCGGCCTCGCCCCGGCCCCGCCGGCCGCGGCGCGCCCCCGCTTCAGTGGCCGTGTCGCTCATGCGTCTGGACTCCTCGCTCACGCCGCCGGATTATTCGCGGCTGGCCCGCGGCGCCTCTTGCGTCTTCGCGACCGGGAAGAACGCAGATGCGGCGCGACCCCGCTCCGCCTTCATACTATACCCGCATCTGGAGACCAGGATGACCTCAAGCGACAATCCGACGTCGAAGGCCGGCGGCTGCCTCTGCGGCGCCGTGCGCTACCGCACCACGGGCCCGCTGCGCCCGCTGATCGCCTGTCACTGCGGCCAGTGCCGGCGGATGAGCGGCAACTTTGCGGTCGCCACGGCGGTTTCCCGCGCGGGCCTGGAAATCGACGGCGAGGACGCCGTCACCTGGTTCGTCGCGAGCCCTGGCTTTCGGCGGGCATTCTGCCGGACCTGCGGCTCGCATCTGTTCTGGGATCGCGACGGCGCCGAGACCGTGAGCATCTATGCCGGCAGCCTGAATCAGCCTACCGGACTGCACGTGGTCGAGCACATCTACGTCGACGACAAGGCCGACTTCACGCTGATCGACGACGGCCTGCCAACCCGGCCCCGGGGACGCTGACCCCGTTTCCGACGGAGCGCAAAGCGCTTGACCTTGTGCACCGCAATATATAGCGTTTTCAAGGAGTAGCGGCCCATTTCCTAGTCTGCCGCCCTCTTCTTTCACGGAGACAACAAGGCTATGCCCCAGCAGGGGATCACTTCGCTCCTCGCCGCCCGGCCCTGGTTGCTCGCCGACGGCGCGACCGGCACCAACCTCTTCCTGGCCGGGCTCCAACACGGAGACGCGCCCGAGCTCTGGAACCTGACGAACCAGGTTCCGGTGCGCGATCTCGTGCGAAGTTTCGTCGATGCGGGCGCCGACATCGTTCTGACCAACACCTTCGGCGGCACGGCCCAGCGGCTCAAGCTGCACGAGGCGCAGAACCGCGTGGTCGAGATCAATCGCGCCGCCGCCGGCCTGGCGCGGGAAGTCGCGGACGCGGCCGGGCGGCCGGTGCTGGTCGCCGGGTCCATGGGCCCGACCGGCGAGCTGTTCGAGCCGCTAGGACCGCTCACCGTGGCCGAGGGCACGGCGGCCTTCGCCGAGCAGGCCAAAGGATTGGCGGCGGGCGGGTGCGACCTCCTGTGGATCGAGACCATGTCTTCGATCGACGAGCTGACCGCCGCCGTCAGGGGCGCGGCCTCGAGTGGGCTGCCGGCCGTCTGCACCATGAGCTTCGACACCAACGGCTGCTCGATGATGGGGGTCACGCCGAGCCAGATCGCCGGCATGATGGGTCAGCTCGAGTCCCGCCCCGTCGCCTACGGCGCCAACTGCGGCGTCGGCGCCGCCGAGCTGGTGGCGACAATCGTCAGCATGGCCGAGGCAGCGGCGCCGGACGATGTGATCATCGCCAAGAGCAACTGCGGCATTCCCGAGTTCGTCGAAGGCGAGATCCACTACACCGGCACGCCGGAACTGATGGCGGACTATGCCACCCTGGCCCTGGACTCCGGGGCCCGGATCATCGGCGGGTGCTGCGGCACGACCGCGAAGCACCTGCGCTACATGCGCGAGGCGCTCTTAGAGCACAGCAAAGGCGAGAAGCCCAGCGTGGAGGATCTGATGGAGCGGCTGGGACCGATCTCCAGGGGCGCGCAGAACCTGTTCGCCAAGTCACCGCTCGGAGAGAAACCGAAACAATCGGAACGCGGCGCGCGACGGGGCCGCCGCCGCGCCGCACGCGACAAGGCTCCTAGCTTCTAGCCGGGAAACTTCAGGTTTTCGGCCGAGCTGCGACCGCCCTGCCCGGGCACCAGGTCGTATTCGACCTCTTCGCCCTCCTCGAGGTTGGCGCGCCCCGCCTTCTCTACCGCGGAAATGTGCACAAAAGCGTCCTTGGAGCCGTCGTCGGGCATGATGAACCCGTAACCCTTGACGCTGTTGAACCACTTGACCTTGCCTTTTGCCATCGCACCTTCCTCGCGCAGCTTTGCAATTCGACCCCTCGGGCGATGCGGGATCGCGGGATCGATCGTTCGATTGCTGGGGTATGGTGATCAGGCGGCCGGATATCAACCGGCAATCGCGACCGGGGCCGGATTACAGCTTCGAATTCTTGTCAAAAAAATCTTCTAACATGCTGATAGAAGGAAAAACAAAATCGGCCTTGTCGGCCAGTTCTGCACGGGTGCTGGTTCCGGTCAGCACGCCGATCTTAAGACCGACGCCGGCGCGCCGGCCCATCTCCAAGTCGTGCGGATTGTCGCCCACGACGGCGGTCTCACGGGGATCGAGACCGACCGAGCGACAGAACCCGTGAACCATGCCCGGACCCGGCTTGGCGCCGTAGCCGCTGTCGTAGCCGGCGAGGAACTCGATCTCGTCGAGTATGTCGAAGGGTCCGAGGGAGGCTAGCGCGCCGGCCTCGCTATCGCTTGTCGCGACGCCCAGAGACAGACTGCGGCCCTTCAGGCGCCGAAACAAGGCGGCCAGATCGGTCACCGGGACCGCGTGGCGGGCGCCGCCTTCGACGAAGGTCCGTTCCACGGCGGCGAGCAGGTCCGCTCTGCCTCCGCCGGGCAGGAGTTCGGCCCAAGCGGCGCAGATTTCAGCCGTGGTGCCGGCCGCCAGCAGCGACCCCGAGCGCACCCGCCCGCTCCGCTCGTCGTAGCCGCCCGCTTCCAACAAAGGCGGTATCAGCTGCGGGTGATCGGCCGCGGCCGCCGCGGCGGCTTCCCGCAATACCGGGAGCCAGGTCGCCGCGAAGTCCAGCAGCGTGCCGTCCTTGTCGAAGAGTACCCCCCGAATGGCCATCACAGTCCCCCGCGGCGGGATGCGGTCAGAAGCCCGACGCCGTCGCACGACAGCTAAGCGTTAGAGGCAAATTCACATCAATGTGAAAGGATCGGCAAGCCCACTTCCCCGCGGCCAGGTCCGGCGGCGGGCAACTCCAGAATTTGTGATTGTGGCAACCCCGACCAGTCGCCTATCTAAACACGTGTCGGTTCGTTCGACCGACGGTTCCCGACGAGCAGTCGAAACAGCAGGCAAGGACCCAGCATGACCCAGGCCCTGACCCTTGAGCTTGAGCGCTCGAACCCCGGCAAGTTCCAGGACCCCGAGCGGACGGCCAAGGGCGAGCAGCGCGCGTCGGTCGGCCTGACTTCCCTGGCGACGCTCTGGTTCAATACCGGGACGCTGTGCAATCTGGCCTGCGTCAACTGCTATATCGAATCCAGCCCGAAGAACGACCGCCTGGTCTACATCACGGCCGAGGAGGTCTCGGCCTACCTCGACGAGATCGCCGAGCTGGGTCTGCCGACCCTGGAGATCGGCCTGACCGGCGGCGAGCCCTTCATGAATCCGGCGATCATGGAGATCCTCGAAACATCGCTGTCGCGCGGCTTCCAGACCTTGGTGCTGACCAACGCCATGCGGCCCATGATGAAGTGCGCCGACAGCCTCGAGGGCTTGCTCAAGCGCTACGGCCAAGCCCTGGTCCTGCGGGTGTCGATCGACCACTACACCAAGGCCATGCACGAGATCGAGCGGGGTCCGCACAGCTGGCAACCGACTGTCGACGGGCTGACCTGGCTGGCGCGGAAGGGCTTCAATGTCCGCGCCGCGGGGCGCAGCATGTGGCACGAGTCGGACGAGGAGCTGCGCGCCGGCTACGCGCGCCTGTTCCGCGAACTCGGCATCGGGATCGACGCCGCTGACCCCGAGGTCCTGGTGATCTTCCCCGAAATGGACGCGGATGCCGACGTCCCCGAGATTACGGAAAGCTGCTGGGGCATCCTTGGTATCGCGCCCGAGTCGATCATGTGCGCCAGCTCCCGGATGGTGGTCAAGCGCAAAGGCGACCTTCGCCCGGTCGTCATGCCCTGCACGCTGCTGCCCGATCAGGATTCCTTCATCATGGGCAATACCCTCGCCGAGGCCCAGGACAAGGTGATGCTCAACCATCCGCACTGCGCCCGCTTCTGCGTCCTCGGCGGCGGGTCCTGCAGCAAAGCGACGTGAGCCTTCGGATCACCCGCGCCTACGCCCTGGCGGCCGCGCGCCACGTCACCCAGAAGCGTAAGGGCGAGGCCAGGGAACCCTACATCAACCACCTCTGCGAGGTGGCTGAGCTGGTCGCCGAAGCGACCGACGGCGCGGACGAGAACCTGATCATTGCCGCGATCCTGCACGACACGATCGAAGACACCGAAACGACCTACGGCGAGATCTTGACGCTGTTCGGTCATGACGTGGCCGACCTCGTCCAGGAGGTGACGGACGACACCTCCTTGCCGTCGCGGGAACGCAAGCGCCGGCAGATCGAGAACGCGCCGAACCACAGTACCCGGGCCAAGATCCTCAAGCTGTGCGACAAGACGTCGAACATCCGGGCCATCGCGACCAGCCCGCCGGCCGAATGGTCGGAACAACGCCGGCTCGACTACCTGGATTGGGCGCGCAGCGTGATCGACGGGCTGCGCGGCGTGCACGCGGACTGCGAGGCGCGCTTCGACGAAGCGCTGGCCGAGGCCGAGCGCATCTACCGCGGCCGGACCGGGAAGGATCAGCCGCGGTAGCGGTTGTCGATCTCTTCGCGGTAGGCTTCGTACTCGGCCTCCGCGTCGGCGTAGTCGATCTCGAGCGTGCGGATCGACCGCTCGAGATCGATCTTCTCCTCGGTCAGCTGTTTCAGCTCGATCGCGATTGCGGCCCGCTCGGTAGGAATCAAGGTCGGCTCGACCAGGCGGGCGGTCTTCTCGACTAGGAGGAATTCGATCTTCTCCGCCCGGGCCTTGCTCCAGCTCAGCTCCTTGCCGATCCGGTTCACCTCGCTGCGCCGCTGATAGAGGCCGAAGCCGTCGGCGTGGGCCGCGGCGAAGGCCGCTTCCTGCGAGACCGGGCAGATCCCGCCGTAGCGCTTGCCGCTCAGGCCTAGATTGTAGCCGTTGACCGGCCGGCAATAGCCGGTCAGACCCTCGCCGTGGCCGACCATGTAGTCGTCGAACTTCGCGGCGATGCCGAATTCGGCGCAGGCCTTGCGGTGACGCCCGAAGCTGTCGGCGCTGTAGCCCTTGGCGCCGTCCTCGTAGCCGATGGCGCGCCAATCGGCGGTCTGGCACTGGGCTTCGTCCATGCCCTTGCTGGCGCAGCCGGCGAGAGCGAGCAAAATCAAAGAGGCTAGTATGGAGCGCATGGTCGTTCCTCCGGATATCCCGGAGGTTTAGGCGACCTGCTTTAAGGCTCGGTTAATCCTGGGGCGATTGCTCGTACTCGGTCGACCTGATCAGTCCCGCTTGAAGTGCTTGCTGAGCGCCAGGCCCTGGCGCTGGTAGGACGAGCCGATGTCGCGGCCGTAGAGCTTGTCCGGCTGGTCGAGCAGGCGCTCGTAGACCAGCCGGCCGACCACCTGGCCGTCTTCCAGAACGAAGGGCACCTCGTGGGAGCGCACTTCGAGGACCGCGCGGGTTCCGCTATCCTCCGCGTGGCCGAACCCCGGATCAAAGAACCCGGCGTAATGGACCCGGAACTCGCCCACAAGTGTATCGTAGGCGACCATCTCGGCGGCGTGATCGGGCGGAACAGTGACCGATTCCTTCGATGCCAGGATGTAGAAATCGTCGGGATTGAGGATCAGGCCCTCGCGCGGCCGAGCACGGATCGGCTCCCAGAAGTCCTGGATCGCATAGGCCTGTTCGAGGTCGACATCGATCAGCCCCCGGTGCCTGCGGGCCTTGTAGCCGATCACGCCTTCGGGCTCGCGCGGCAGGTCGATGGTGAGCGGAATCCCCTGGGATATGTCGCCGCCCGGCAGGTCCTTGTCGATCAGCCGGACCTGGTCGTGAAGCCGGCGCAGGGCGCTGTCGCTGTAGTGGTGCGAGCCACGCCGCAGGCGAAGCTGGTTGAGCCTGGAGCCGCTGCGCACGACGACGCTGAAGGCGCGCGGCGATATCTCGACGTAGAGGGGTCCCTGGTAGCCGCTCTCCACGCGGTCGAACTCGACCGCGCGATCGGCGATCAAGCGGGTGAAGACGTCGATCCGCCCGATCGAGCTCTTCGGGTTGGCGAGGCCGTAGATCCGGCTGCTGAGCTTGAGCTCTTCCTGCAGGGGCGCGATGTAGACGCAGCCCTTCTCCAGCACCGCGCCGCCCTCTAGGTCGATCTCGTGCATGCCGAAGGCGGCGATCTTCTCCTCGACGGTCGACCGCGGTCCCGGCAGAAAGGAAGCGTTGACCCGGTAGGCCACGGGACCGAGCCGCAGGTCGAGGCTCGAGGGCTGGATCTGCGCCTCCGCGATCGGATTGCCGGCGCGGATCTCACCGACCCTGAGCAGTTCGCGGATCGCCTGGGACGGCAGGATTCCCGTCGAGTGACGCAGAAAAGACGGCCCGTCGCCGTCCGCCGTGATCGCCAAAGGTTCCAAGGCCTGCGACATGCCACGTGACCTCCCGGAGTAGGCGCTCAAGCTATCGTTTTGTTTCAATACGATAAAACACTTTCTTTTGCACACGCCGGAAGAAAAAGCCCACCGTTCTGTCCCGGCCTAGCCGCCGGGAATCCAACAGCTATTCAGGTTTTCCCCGCTTCTCACATACGCTCCGGCGTTTCAATCCCCAGCAGCGACAGGACCAGCTCCAGCTGTTTCAGGCTGACCGCCGCCAGGCCCAGGCGGGAGGCGCGCAGGGCTTCGTCGGTCTCGCTCAGGATGTGGCAGTTCTGATAGAAGCGGCTGAACTCCTGGGCCAGCCCGTAGGCGAAGTCGCAGAGCTCGTTGGGCGCGCGCCGCTCGTAGGCGGCGGCCACCGCGTCGGGCAGCAGCCCCAGGGTGATCACGAGGCTGCGCTCCACCTCGCCCGGCGGGAGGATTGCGCCGGGCTCGAATCCCCGCGCCTCGGCCTTGCGCAGCAGCGACTTGATGCGCACCGCGGCGTAGAGCAGGTAGGGGCCGGTCTTGCCCTCGAAGCGGGTGAAGCGGTCCAGGTCGAAGATGTAGTTGGACAGCCTGTAATTGCTGAGATCGGCGAAGCGGATCGCCGCCAGGCCGACCTTGCGCGCGATCTCGACCCGCTCTTCCTCGGGGTAGTCCTTGGCAAGACCGGCCTCGTCCAGGCGCTTCAACGCCATCTCCTTGGCACCGTCGATCAGGTCGCCCAGTTTCATGACGCCGCCCGCGCGGGTCTTGAAAGGCTTGCCGTCGGGACCGTTGACCGTGCCGAAGCCGATGTGCTCCAGGGCCGCGCCGCCGTCGATCCCGGCCTTGTGGACCGCCCGGAACACCTGCTCGAAGTGGAGGTGCTGGCGCTGATCGACCACGTAGAGCACCAGCTCGGGCCCGATCTCCCGGCGGCGGTGCTCGACCGTGGCCATATCGGTCGTGCTGTACATCACCGCGCCGTCCGACTTCAGCAGGATCAGCGGCGGGATCTCCTTCTTGTCGCCCGCCTCGGCCACCGATACGACAATGGCGCCCTCGCTTTCCTCGGCGACGCCCTTCTCCCGCATGTCATCGACCATGGGCTCGATCAGGTCGTGGACCACCGCCTCGCCGAGCCAGAGGTCGAAATGCACCCCCAGGCTGCCGAAGTCCTTCTTCATGGCGGCGATCGAGATGTCCATGAAGTGCTGCCATAGCGCACGGTATCCTAGCCGCCCGACCTGCAGCTCGGCGGTCGCCTGGCGCGCCTTCTCCAACTCTTCCGGCTCGGCCTTGCAGCGCGCCGCCGCCGCGGGATATGTCCGCTCCAGGTCCTCCAGGGTGACCGGGCTCTCCGCCGGATAGGGTCCGTTGAACGCGGAGTCGAAGTAGGGCCAGTCGGGGTGACGCTGTGCCAGCTCGTTGATCAGCATGCCCATGGGCAGCCCCCAGTCGCCCATATGCACGTCGCCCCAGGTCTTGTCGCCGGCGAAGGCGAAGAGGCGGCGCAGCGAGTCGCCGATGATCGAGGCGCGTAGGTGGCCGACGTGCATCGACTTGGCGACGTTGGGCCCGCCGTAGTCCAGGATCACGCGGCGCGGCTTCTCGACCTCGGGGCAACCGAGGCGCGGATCGGCGGCGATCGCGTTGGCCCGTTCCGCCAGATAGGCGTCGGTCACGTCGATGTTGATGAAGCCGGGGCCGGCGATCTCGGTCCGGGCGATGCGCGGATCAGCCTTCAGGACCGGTCCGGCCAGGATCTCCTCGGCGATCTGGCGCGGCGCCTTTCGAGCCTGCTTGGCCGCGGGCATGGCGCCGTTGCACTGGAACTGCCCCAGGTCGGGACGGTCCGAGCGGCGCACCCGACCCAGGTCGCGCGGCAGGTCCAGGGCCTGGAAGGCGTCGGCCACAAGGTCGGTCAGGATGGCGGTGAGAGAAGCCATGGATTGGCGGCAACCGTCGCTGCGTTGGGCAGGTCGAGGACCGCCCGGAACTCGCCGAGCGGGATAGCGCAGCCGGGGCCGGCGGACAAGCCCCGGCGGTTTCGCGACGGCCCGGGTCGAATTTCAGCGCGCGTCGCGATCGGTCCCTGTCATCCTTGCCTATAGAACAGAGCGCCATCGGAGCTCGCGGCATGAGCCACTCATCCGCCCAAGAGCAGGACGGCGGCGATCTCGTGGACCTCGAACGCTATCCGATCCACGAGCCCGGCCGCCGTCCCTACCAGGATCTCGTCGAGAATTGCCGCCGGGAGATCGCCGCCCGCGGCTGTGTCTCCCTGCCCGGCTTCCTGACCGACGCGGCGCTCGCCGCGCTGCGGGCCGACAACAAGGAAGTCTCGCACCGCGCCTTCGTCTCGAAGTGCCGGACCAATGTCTATTTCGGCGTGGACGACGAGAGCCTGCCGGCCGGCCATCCCAAACGAATCTTCATGGATCGGACCAGCGCCTTCGTCCCGGCCGACGAGATCGACGCCGGCTCGGTGCAGCGCCGGCTCTACGACTGGCCTCCGTTCACGGCCTTCGTGGCCGACTGCCTGGGCGAAGCGGTGCTGCACAAGTACGCGGATCCGGTGGCCGATACCATCGTCAACGTGGTCGGGCCCGGCGAGGCCTTCCCCTGGCACTTCGACACCAACGACTTCTCGGTCTCGATCCTGACCCAGCCCGCCGACGAAGGCGGCCTCTTCGAATACGCCCCCAACATTCGCTCGGCTGATGACGAGAACTACCCGGGCGTGGCGCGGGTCCTGGCCGGCGGGCGGGAGGGCGTGCTCTCGCTCGATCTCTCCCCCGGCGATCTGCAGATCTTCAAGGGCCGCAACTCGCTGCACCGGGTGACCGAGGTCGCCGGGGCGCGGCCGCGTTTCACGACGATCTTCTCCTACGCCCGCGAGCCCGGCATGATCGGCCGGGTCGAGCGCACCCGCCAGCTCTACGGCAGGGTGCTGCCTGTGCACATCCAGGCCGAGAAGGCCGGCGAGCGCAGCGACCGTCTGGAAGACTGATTGGCCCTACGGCGGTCACTTTCCCGGCGACGGATTCGGCGATCTGGCCTAGTCTGTCCGCCTATCTTGCCCCCTTTCGAAGGAGCATGCGCCATGGTCCGGCCCCGATACCTTCTCGCCCTCGCCCTCTCCTCCGCGCTGCTGTCCTCTTGCGACACGATTGGTGGCGGCGATCCTACGCTGACCGGGACCTACTGGCGGCTGGTCGAGCTGGAGGGCAAGCCGGCCGAGCCCGGCGCCGAGGACCGGGAGATACACCTCGTCCTCGAAGCGGACATCGAGAAGGTTAGGGGCTATGCCGGCTGCAACAACTTTACCGGCGGCTTCGAGACCGATGGCCAAAGCTTAAGCTTCGGCCCCGTGGCGGCGACTCGCCGCGCCTGCATCGGCAACATGGACCAGGAGCTGGACTTCCTCAACGCGCTCGACCGGACGGAACGCTACACGCTGACCGGCGACGAACTGGTGCTCTACGACAACAAGGGCGCCGCCAGCCTGGGCTTCGAGGCCGGCACGCCCTGAGAGTCGGTTGCGGGGCCTCAAGCGGCCCACATGTCGTGCAGGAAGTCTTCGATCCGGGTCTTCAGCGTCTCCGACTCGCGCGATAGCTCATGGGCGGCATCGAGCACCTGCTCGGCAGCGGCGCCTGTCTTCTTGGCCACCCCGGAAATGTTGGTGATCACCTGCTACCGCGTCCGCGTCAGCCCTCGATCATCGCTTCCAGCGTCTCGACCTTGTCGGCCTCGGCGGCCGGCTTGTCCCAGCGGATCCGGTGGATCCGCGGAAACCGCATGGCGAGGCCCGACTTGTGCCGGGTCGAGGGATGGACGGCATCGAAGGCGACCTCCAGCACGAGGCCGGGCTTGACCGCGCGGACCGGGCCGAAGCGCTCGACCGTGTTGTCGCGGACCCACTTGTCGAGCCGCCTCAGCTCCTCGTCGGTAAAGCCGAAATAGGCCTTGCCGACCGGCACCAGCTCCTCACCCGCCTGCGCCCGGCGCCAGGCCCCGAAAGTATAGTCAGAGTAGTAGGACGAGCGCTTGCCGTGGCCCCGCTGGGCGTACATCAGGACGGTGTCGAGGGTGAGCGCGTCCCGCTTCCATTTGAACCAGGGCCCCTTTTGCCGCCCGGCCACATAGGCGCTGTCGGCGCGCTTGAGCATCAGGCCCTCGATGCCCCGCTCGCGCGCCGTCGCCCGGCGCTCTCGGAGCTGGTCCCAGGTCCCGAACTCGATCAGCGGCGAGAGATCGAGGCGCGCGGGCCGAGCCTCGGAAAACCAGGTCTCCAGGCGCCGGCGACGTTCCGCGAGGGGAAAGCCGCGCAGATCCTCGCCGTCGAGGAACAGCATGTCGTAAGCCCTGAGATGCGCGGGGAAGCCGGCGAGCTGCTTGGCCGAGACCGTCTTGCGATTGAGGCGCTGCTGCAGGTCGTTGAAGGGCGCCACCGCGCCGTCGCGCACGACCAGCAGCTCGCCGTCGAGCACCGCGTTGAACCGCGCGGCCTCAAGCAGGTCCGGGAAGGCGCCGCCGATCTCGTCGCCGTTGCGCGAGAACAGCTTGGCCTGGGCGCCGTCGGCCGCCAACTGGACCCGGATGCCGTCCCACTTCCACTCGGCGAGGAAGTCCCCGGGCGACAGCGTCGCCATGTCCGTCTCCTCGAGCGGGTGCGCCAGCATGAAGGGCCGGAAGGCCGCGCGCTGATCGATGCTCGGCTTGGGCCCGGAACCCTCCAGCCAGGCGAAGAGTTCCTCGAACGGCGGCTCGATCCCGTGCCAGAGCTCCTCGATTTCCGCCAGCACCCGGCCCTGGCCACCCTCGCCCGGGAGCGCGGCCAGGGCGGTCTTCGCAAGGCGCGCCGAGACGCCCACCCTGAGCCCCCCGGTGATCAGCTTCAGCAGTGCCCAGCGGCCGGTCGCGTCGAGTGCGTCGAGCCAGGCCGCGAGCAGACGGGGAACCTCGCTGCGTCCAGCACTCCGCAAACGCTCGACCACCTCGGTAAGCGGCGGCGCGGCCTCGGCGCCGGGCCGCGCCGGCCAGATCAAGGCGGCGGTCTCGGCGAGATCCCCGACATAGTCGTAGGACCAGGCGAAGAGCACCGGATCGACCCGAGACTCGACGAGGCCCCGGATCAGGGCCGGCTTCGCCGCGGGGAAGTCGCGCCGTCCGGTCAGCGCCGCCAGGGCGTAGCCCCGCGCCGGGTCCGGAGTCGCCTGAAAGTAACGGGTCATGAGGCGCAGCTTGTCGTTGCGCGAGGACGTGAAGACCAGGCGGTCGAGCAGCTCCGCGAAATCCTTCACGCCGACGCCTCCGCCGGCTCGGTTTCCTGCTCGTCCTCGCCGCGGCCGACCAGGGAGAGCGCCCGTGCGCTCAGCCCGACCTTGGCCGCCTGATGGACCAGGGCCTCCTCGTTGCCGTGGGTCACCCAGACTTCCGCGGCACCGACCTCGGACAGGGTCGCGGTCAACTCGTCCCAGTCGGCGTGGTCCGAGATCACGAGCGGCAACTCGACACCGCGCTGGCGCGCCCGCTGGCGCACGCGCATCCAGCCCGAGGCCATGGCGGTTACCGGTTCTTCGAGGCGCCGCGACCAGCGGTCGGCCAGCGCCGAGGGCGGCGCCATGACGATCTCGCCGCGCAGCTGCTCCTTCTCCACCCCGGCGACCGGCCGCAGGTCGCCGAGCTCGAGACCGAGATCCTGGTAGAGCCGGGTCAGGCGCGTAAGCGCGCCGTGCAGATAGATCGGGCGCTCGAATCCCGCCTCGCGTAGTAGCGCGATGACCCGCTGCGCCTTGCCGAGCGCATAGGCGCCGATCACGTGGGGACGCTCCGGGAAGGCGGCGAGAGAGGCCAGCACCTTGGCCACCTCCTGATCCGCCGGCGGGTGGCGGAACACCGGGAGCCCGAAGGTCGCCTCGGTGATGAAGACGTCGCAGCCGATCGGCTCGAACGCGGGACAGGTCGGGTCGCGCCGCCGCTTGTAGTCCCCCGACACCACGACCCGGGACCCGCGCCACTCCAGCACCGCTTGGGCGCTGCCGAGAACGTGGCCCGCGGGCACCAGCCGAACCGCGACCTCACCGACTGTCAGGGTCTCGCCGTAGCCGAGGCTCTGCTTCGTGACTCCGGCCGCATCGCCGTAGCGGACTTCCATGATCGCAAGCGTCTCGGCAGTCGCGAGCACCGATTCGTGACCGGGCCGCGCATGGTCGGCGTGGCCGTGGGTGATCACCGCGCGGTCTACCGGCGCGGTCGGATCAACATAGAATCCGCCCGGCTCGCAGTAGAGACCCCTGCCCGTGACCCGCAGCCAATCCTCGGCGCTGACGCTCATGACGACAGCCTAGTTCGGAACATGGCCGGCCGGAACCACTTTGTGTTTCGCCTCGGGACGCGTGAAACCGCGCCAGATCATGTGCTTAGGATCGAAACACGATCCATTACCCGAGACGAAGCCCGCCTTTCCGGCCGGTGACTTCGGGCCAGGACAGATCGCGCTCGAGGCCGCGCACCGCGACGAGCAAAATAGCAAAGATAGCCACAAACAAAACACCTAGTCGAAACCGAAGGCACTCTTGGGAATTTTTGCACCTTGTTTCACGAAGTCTCCTGGCGTAACCATGGTTAACGAGGATTCGTTGTTCGTAGTCTATCAATTACTTTTGAAACTTTTCCCGCCATCAGCCGGATCGGCGCAGGATGACCGCAGCGACCCGAGCGTCGAGTTCCTTCACGCTCCATGACATGCTCGAAAGGGACACGTTTCCCGTCGCCCGCTGGGCGCTTTCGCGCGTGCTCCTGATGAACGACGCCAATTTCCCCTGGCTCATCCTGGTTCCGGAAAGGCCGGGCCTGCGCGACCTGCACGACCTCCTACCGAACGACCTGGCCAAGGTCATGGACGAGATCGTACGCGCATCGCGCGCGCTGCAGGGCCTGTTCAAGCCGGACAAGATGAACGTCGCGGCGCTCGGCAACATGGTGCCGCAGCTTCATATCCATGTGATCGCGCGGTTCGATACCGACCCCGCCTGGCCGAAGCCGGTCTGGGGCGCGGTGCCGGCGAGGACCTACGAACAGGAAATCGCCGAAGAGCTGGTATCCGATCTGCGCTCGGCCTTCGCCGCTCTCTGATACCGAATCCCGCTTTCGAAGCGCAGGCGCGGCGCTATCATGCCGGCCATGCCCGATCCGTTCGAGATTCGTCCGGAAATTGCTGAAGCCGTTGCCCGCCGCCGACCCGTGGTCGCGCTCGAGTCGACGCTGATCGCGCAGGGGCTGCCCTACCCCGACAACCTGGAAACCGCCCTCGGCGCCGAGGCGCGGGTGCGCACCGCCGGCGCCCTGCCGGCGACCATCGGGATCGTCGGGGGCGGCGTCGTCGTCGGATTGAACCGCGCGGAGATCGAGGCCTTCGCCACGGGGTCCGACGTCCTCAAGGTCAGCCGGCGCGACATGGCCCGGGCGGTCGCCGCCGGCGTCATGGGCGCAACCACCGTGGCGGCCACGCTGTACGCGGCGCAGCGCGCCGGCATATCGGTTCTGGCGACCGGCGGGATCGGCGGGGTTCACCGCGGCGGCGAAGCCAGCCTGGACATCTCCGCGGACCTGATCGAACTGGGCCGCACGCCCGTGGCCGTGATCGCCTCGGGGGCCAAGTCGATACTCGACCTGCCGCGCACGCTGGAGATGCTGGAGACGCAGGGGGTCGCGGTAATCGGCTATCGCTGCGACGAGTTCCCGGCCTTCTACCTGCGCTCGAGCGGCCTCGCGCTCGAGGCCCGGGTCGACACGCCCGCCGACGCGGCGGCAATCCTGCGCGCCCAGCACGCACTCGGCCTGGGGAGCGGGACGCTGATCGCCAACCCGCCGCCCGACGGCGCCGCGCTGGATCGCGACGAGCTGGAGGCCTGGCTGGCCGAGGCGGAACGGCGCGCGGCGGCCGAGGACGTCATCGGCAAGTCCCTGACCCCCTTCCTGCTGCGGCAGCTCTTCGAGCTCAGCGGCGGGCGCACGCTCGCAGTGAACAAGGCGCTGATCGAGGCCAACGCCGCGCTCGCGGCCGAGATCGCCCGGGAGCTCGCCGCCCATGACTGATGTTGCCTTGAACGTCGGGGAGACGGCCGGTCCGCCGGCCGCCGCTGGCGCCATCTCCCCGCTCCTGCCCCAGCAGTTCGCCGCCTGGTTCAGGATGCGCGGCTGGGCGCCGCACCGCCACCAGCTGGAGATGCTCTCGGCCGCCGATGCCCAGGAGTCGGCCCTGCTGATCGCGCCGACCGGCGGCGGCAAGACCCTGGCCGGTTTCCTGCCCAGCCTGATCGAGCTCTTCCAGGCGCCCCACACCGGCCTGCACACGCTCTACGTTTCGCCGCTGAAGGCGCTTGCGGTCGACATCCATCGCAACCTGACCACGCCGATCGACGAGCTGGGTCTCGAGATCGCCTGTGAGACGCGCACCGGCGACACGCCCCAGTCCAAGCGCCAGCGGCAGCGCCGCCGGCCGCCGCAAATCCTGCTGACCACGCCCGAGTCGCTGTCGCTCCTGCTGTCCTACGCCGACGCGCCCCGGGTGTTCCAGGGCCTGCGCTGCGTGATCGTCGACGAGCTGCACGCGCTGGCCGACAACAAGCGCGGCGACCTGCTCAGCCTCGCCCTGACCCGGCTCCAGGCGCTGGCGCCGGCCTGCCGGCGGGTCGGTCTCTCGGCGACGGTGCCCCATCCCGACGCCCTGCTGGCGTGGCTCTCGGCCAGCGGCCGGACCGACCGGGAAGCACCGCGCCTGATCAAGGCGCCCGGCGGTCCCGATCCCGAGATCGATATCCTGGTGACCCGCGAGCGGCTGCCCTGGTCCGGCCATATGGCGATCCACGCGCTAGCGGAGGTCTACCAGCGGGTCCGCGAGGCCGGGACGACGCTGGTCTTCGTCAACACCCGCGCCCAGGCCGAGCTGGTCTTTCGCGCCCTGTGGCGGCTCAACGAGGACGCCCTGCCGATCGCGATGCACCACGGCAGCCTCTCGGTCGAGCAGCGGCGCAAGGTCGAGGCCGCCATGTCGGGCGGCCGGCTGCGCGCCGTGGTGGCGACCTCGTCCCTCGACCTGGGGATCGACTGGGCGGCGGTCGACCTGGTGATCCAGGTCGGCGCCCCCAAGGGCGTGTCGCGCCTGCTGCAGCGGATCGGCCGCTCGAACCACCGCCTCGACCGGCCGAGCCGGGCGCTCCTGGTGCCGGCCAACCGCTTCGAGGTGCTGGAGTGCCGGGCCGCCCTCGAAGGTCTGCGCGCCGGCACCCTCGACGGCGACCCGCCGCGCCCCGGCGGGCTTGACGTGCTGGCGCAGCACATCCTTGGCACCGCCTGCTCGCAGCCCTTTATTGCCGACGCGCTCTATCGCGAGGTCACGCGGGCCGCGCCCTACGCCGACCTCGGCCGGACCGATTTCGACGATGTGCTCGCCTTCGTGGCCGACGGCGGCTACGCCCTCGCCAACTACGAACGCTACCGCCGCCTGTCGCGCGATCCTGACGGGCGCTACCGCATCGTGTCCCAGGTGCACGCCCGCCGCTACCGCATGAACGTCGGCACCATCGTCGAGGCCCCTACTCTCAAGGTGAGGCTCAGGCGCGGGCGCTTTCTCGGCGAGGTCGAGGAGTACTTCGCCAACGGGCTGGTGCCCGGCGACACCTTCGTCTTTGCCGGCGAGCTGCTGCGCTTCGAGGGCGTGCGCGAGACCTGGGTCGAGGTGAGCCGGGCGCAGAGCGGCGACGAGCCCAAGGTGCCGGCCTTCATGGGCGGCCGCCTGCCGCTCTCGACCCACCTCGCCGACCGGGTGCGCGGCATGCTGGAAGCGCCGGCCCGCTGGGGCGCCCTGCCCGAGGCGGTCGGCGAGTGGCTGCGCCTGCAGCGCTGGCGCTCGGTCATGCCGCCGGCTGACGGCCTGCTGGTCGAGACCTTTCCGCGCGGCCACAAGCAGTTCATGGTCGCCTACTGCTTCGAGGGCCGCAACGCGCACCAGACCCTTGGGATGCTGCTGACACGGCGGATGGAGCGGGCCGGCCTCGGCCCGCTCGGCTTCGTCGCGACCGATTACGTGCTGGCGGTCTGGAGCCTCGAGGCGGTCACCGACGTGGCCGGCCTGTTTGACGAGGACATGCTGGGCGACGACCTTGAGGCCTGGATGGCCGAGTCTTCCATGCTCCGCCGGACCTTCCGCAAGGTGGCGGTGATCGCCGGACTGATCGAGCCGCGCTCACCGGGCCGTGAGAAGACCGGGCGCCAGGTCACCTTCAACGCCGATCTCATCTACGACGTGCTGCGTAAACACGAGCCTGACCACGTGCTGCTGCGCGCGACCCGGGCCGACGCCGCCGGCGGCCTGACCGACATCCGGCGCCTGGGCGACATGCTGAGCCGCGTCCGGGGCCGCATCGTGCACCGGGCCCTGGACCGCGTCTCGCCGCTCGCCGTGCCGGTTCTGCTCGAGGTCGGCAAGGAGCAGGTCTACGGCTCCGCGCTCGACGAGCTCCTGGACGAAGGGGCGCGGAGCTTGATCGAGGAGGCCACGCAACTGGACGACGACCCGCAGGCCGAGATGCCGCTATGAGCGGCGCCCTCGCGCTCCGGCTGAACGGCGCGGACCTGCTGGCGGATCGCAGCGGCGCCCTGTTCTGGCCGGCCCGGAAGACCCTAATCGTGGCCGACCTGCACCTCGAGAAGGGATCGGCCTTCGCCGAGCGCGGCCAGCTGCTGCCGCCCTACGACACGGCCGCCACCCTGGAGCGCCTGGAGGACGTGGTCACCCGGCACCGGCCCGAGCGCGTGATCGCGCTCGGCGACAGCTTTCACGACAAGCGCGCCGCGGCCAGGCTCGCGCCGCGGGACGGCGACCGTCTGCGCACCCTGACGGCGGCGCTCGACTGGACCTGGGTCTGCGGCAACCACGACCCCGCGCCGCCGGAAGACTGGGGCGGCACGGCCGTCGAAGAGGTCGTCGCCGGGCCGCTGCGCTTCCGCCACGAGGCTGAGGCCGGCCGGCCGGCGGCCGGCGAGGTCAGTGGGCACTTCCATCCCAAGGCGGCGGTCCGGCTCAAGGTCAAGCGCGTCACGGGGCGCTGCTTCGTGACCGACGGGCGGCGCCTCATCCTGCCCGCCTTCGGCGCCTATGCCGGGGGGCTCGACGTGCTCGACCCGGCGATTGCCGGGCTCCTGGTCCGACAGTTCCAGGTCTACCTGCTGGGGCGCGACGGACTTTTCCCTTTTCCCAAGTCCGCCCTCTCGCCGATCGCGTACTGATCCATCATGACCTCATCGCCAACGATCCTCTGGTTTCGGCAGGACCTCCGCCTGACCGACAACCCCGCCCTGGCCGCCGCCGTCGAGCGCGGCGCGCCGATCCTTCCGCTCTACATCCTCGACGAGGAATCGCCGAACGCCCGGCCTTTGGGCGGTGCGGCGCGCTGGTGGCTGCACCACAGCCTGGCCGCGCTCGACGCCGGGCTACGGGCGCGCGGCGCGGCCCTGATCCTGCGCCGCGGACCGGCGGCCCGGATCGTCTCGGAACTGGCCGCGGGCCACGAGGCCGGCGCCGTGTTCTGGAACCGCTGCTACGAGCCCCACACCCGCGACCGCGACGGCGGCATCAAGAGCGACCTCAAGGCCCGCGGGATCGAGGCGCGCAGCTTCAACGGCGGCAGCTTGAGAGAGCCCTGGACCATCGAGACCAAGAGCGGCGGCCCTTTCAAGGTCTACACGCCCTTCTGGCGGACCCTGCACGCCACGCTCTCCCTGCCGCCCGCCCGGCCTGCGCCCGAGACGGTCGCCGGCCTGGATAGCGAGAGCGACCCCTTGGAGTCCTGGGGCCTGCTGCCGACCGCACCCGACTGGAGCGGCGGCCTGGCCGAGACCTGGCGTCCCGGCGAAGAGGGCGCGCAGGCGCGGCTAGAGCGGTTCCTGGAGCGGACCGGATCCTACGGCGCCGAGCGCGACCGGCCCGACTGGAGCGGCACCTCGCGCCTCTCGCCCCACCTGCACTGGGGCGAGATCGGCCCGGCCCAAGTCTGGCGCGCCGTGGCCGCGCGGCACGACGCCGATCGCGCAGAGCCCTTCCTGCGCCAGCTGGCCTGGCGGGAGTTCTCGACACACCTGCTCTACCACTGGCCGACCCTGCCGGAGCGCTCCTGGAAGGAGAGCTTCGAGGATTTCCCCTGGATCGACGACGAGCCCGGTTACCGGGCCTGGTGCCGCGGCGAGACCGGCTATCCGATCGTCGACGCCGGGATGCGCGAGCTCTACGCGACCGGCTGGATGCACAACCGGGTCCGCATGATCACCGCGTCCTTCCTGATCAAGGACCTGCTGGTGCACTGGAAACGCGGCGAGGCCTGGTTTTGGGACACCCTGGTCGATGCCGACATGGCGAACAACAGCGCGTCCTGGCAGTGGGTTGCCGGCTCGGGTGCCGACGCCGCGCCCTACTTCCGCATCTTCAATCCGGTGCGCCAGGGCGAGAAGTTCGATCCCGAGGGCGCCTATATCCGCCGCTGGCTTCCCGAGCTGGCCGCCCTGCCCGACGCCCACATCCACTGCCCCTGGGAGGCGCCGGGCGATGTCCTGGCGGATGCCTCTGTCAGCCTTGGCCGGAGCTATCCCCGGCCCATGGTCGACCACGCGGCGGCCCGCAAGCGGGCGCTCGCCGCGCTGGAGACGATCAAGGGCCGCTAGAGCAGATCCGGGTTTGACTGAATCGCCGGAGGCGATCCATCCAACCCGGTGAATCTGCTCTAAACCTCTGAAATAGAGCGGATTCACATGTTTAGTTGGAAACCACGAAGTGGTTCCATCTAAACATGATCCGCTCTGGAGGCGGCGCCCGGCGTGCAGTTGGTGACGCCCATCTCGGCCAGGCTCTCGCGCACCGCGGCGAGCGCGCCCTCGATCTCGGTCTTGCCGAGCCGCCCGATGCAGCCCATGCGGAAGCTGTCGGCGACGGTCAGCTTGCCCGGATAGATGACATAGCCGCGCCGGCGCAGGCTCTCGTAGAACACCGCGAAGTCGAAGCGCGGATCGGCCGGCATGTGGAAGGTGACGATGATCGGCGCCTGCAGGCGGTCCGGCAGCAGCGTCTTGAAGCCCAGCGCCCGCATGCCCGCGACCAGGGTCCGGCAGTTCTCGCGGTAGCGCCCGCCCCGACCCTCGACGCCGCCCTCGGCCTCGAACTCCTCCAAGGCCCTGTCGAAGGCCAGGATCGCGTGGGTCGGCGGCGTGAAGCGCCACTGGCCGTTGCGCTCCATGGCGCGCCACTGGTCGTGCAGGTCGAGGCTGAGCGAAGGTGCGTTGCCCTCGGTGCTTTCCAGGGCTTCGCGCCGGGCGATACAGAAGCCGAGGCCCGGCACGCCTTCCAGGCACTTGTTGGAGGAGGCGACGACCGCGTCGAAGGCCAGGCTGCCGGCGTCGAGCGGCAGCGCGCCGAAGGCGCTCATGGAATCGATCAGGAGGCGCCGGCCGTGGCGGGCCACGACCTCGGCGATCTCGTGCAGCGGGTTGAGGATCCCCGAGGTGGTCTCGCAGTGCACCGCCGCCACGTGGCCGATCGCGCCGTCGGCCGCGAGCGCCCGGTCGAGCGCCTCGAGATCGGTCGGCGTGTCCTCGGGCACCTCCTGGGTGACGAAGGACCGGCCCAGCACGCCGCAGATCTTGGCCATGCGCGCGCCGTAGGCGCCGTTGATCAGGATCAGGACCTTGCCGTCCCGCGGCACGAAGCAGCCGAGCATGGCCTCGACCGCGAAGGTGCCGCTGCCCTGCAGGGGCACGCAGACGTGGTCGCCGGCCGCGCCGGCCGCAGTCAACAGCCGTTCCCGGACGCGGCGGTTGACGGCGATGAAGTGGGTATCGCGGGAACCGAGGTCGTGCAGCATGGCCGCCTTCACTTCGGGAGAGGTGGTCAGGGGCCCCGGCGTCAGGAGCCAGGGGTCGCCGGTCGGGGTCGCCGCGGGGTCTCGTGCCATGGGTCTCGAGCCTTCGTTATCCTGTCGATTGCTGTTGCCCAGACTAGGTTTGGGACTTTACATAATTCCAATCGATATTTTGGATATAAGGTATAGGTAAAGCCGATGAATTGGAGCCAGCTGCGCGCCTTTCATGCCGTCGCCTCGGCCGGGAGCTTCACCAAGGCCTCGGAGCGGCTCCACGTCACCCAGCCGACCCTCTCCGGCCAGGTCAAGGCCCTGGAGGAGACCTACGGCGTGCAGCTGTTCGAGCGGCGCGGCCGGGGCATCGCCGTGACCGGGCTGGGGCGCAGCCTGCTGGAGATTACGCGCCGCCTGCACAATCTGGAGGCTGACGCGGAGCAGCTGCTCTCGGCCGCGCGTGGCCTGGCCCAGGGTCAGCTCCGCGTCGGGGCGGACGCGCCCTACCACGTCGTGCCCCTGCTCGCCGCCTTCAACCGCCGACATCCGGGCATCGAGCTCTCCATCAGCTTCGGTAACTCGGAAAAGGTCCTGCAGGACCTCTTCGACCGGCGCACCGAGGTCGCCGTGCTGGCCAATCTGCGGGTCGACCAGCGGCTCTTTGCGCTGCCCTTCCGGCGCGAGCGGCTTCTGGTCTTCGTCGATCGGGGCCACGCCTGGGCCCGGCGCCGCTCGATCCGCCTGGCGGACCTCGCCGGCGAGCGGCTGGTGCTGCGCGAGCCGGGCTCGACCACCCGCGCCCTCTTCGAGACGGCGCTCGCGGAAATGTCGATCGAACCGGGCGCCGTGCTCGAGATCGGCAGCCGCGAGGGCGTGCGCGAGGCGGTCGCGGCCGGTCTCGGCGTCGGCGCGGTCTTCGAGAGCGAGTTCGCCCCGGACCGCCGGCTCCATCCGCTCGAGCTGCGCGACGCCCCGCTGGAAGCGATCGAGTACGCAGCCTGCCTGGAAGAGCGGCGGCCCCTGCGGGTGGTGCGCGCCTTCTTCGACCTGCTAAAAGAGAATGCTCCGGTCGTCTGAAACCCGACCGCGCAGGGGGTTCGCGAAAGCATGGACCTGGACTTCGCGCTCGTCGTTGCGGGCGCTTTCTTCTTCGCAGCCTTCGTGAAGGGCGTGACCGGCCTCGGCTTCATGACCACTTGCTTGCCGATCCTGGCCGCCACGATCGGACTCAAGACCGCCTTGCCCCTGGTGATCGTGCCCTCGCTGTCGAGCAACGTCATCGTGATGATCCAGGCCGGACATTTTCGCGAGACGGTCCGGCGTTTCTGGCCGCTGTTCGTGGCCGCCGCTCCCGGCCTCGTGATCGGGCTGACGCTGCTGGTCTGGATCGAGCAGGCCGAGGCGGCCGCGGTCCTAGGGCTCGTGCTCGTGGCCTATGTCGCCTTCGCCTTCGCCAATCCCCACCTCGCCCTGCCGGCCCGGCTCGAGCGGCCGCTCGCACCCCTGGTGGGTTTCCTGACCGGCACCGTCAACGGGCTCACCGGCTCCCAGGTGATGCCCGTGCTGCCCTATCTCCTCGCCCTCAAGCTCGACCCCAACCGCTTCGTCCAGGCGATCAACTGCTCCTTCACCTTCTCCAGCCTGATCATGGCCGCGGGCCTGACCCAGGTCGGGCTGATGACGCTCGAGACCGCGGTCGCCTCGGTGCTGGGGATCCTGCCGGTCTACCTCGGGATCAAGGCCGGTCGCCTGTTCGGCCAATGGCTCTCGCCGGCCATGTTCCGCAATCTGGTGTTGGTCCTGCTACTGATTCTCGGGCTCGGCCTGGCGGTGCAGGGCGTGCATTAGCCGGCCGCGGGGCCGCCGCCTTTCCCCTTGAAAGCGCCGGGAGATTGGCCTACATCCGAGCGCGATCAGAAGACGGACGACGCAAGCCCGTCCCGATCCCAGGGTTGCGAGGCGCGACGCGGTCCAACGGCGCGAGTGGACCGCGAATAACGAGACCACGAACAACGAGGCTAGCGTGTCGGAGCGGTTCCCGGGAATGACTCATCGCATCACATCGCCCTTCGAAGCCACCACCATGACTTCTCTTTCGAGCTAGTTCGGAGGAGCGCTCAGACGATGGAAAACCTGCTTGAGATCCGCGGCCTGACCAAGCGCTTCGGGCCGGTGCTCGCGGTCGACAAAGTCAGCTTCACTGTTGAGCGGGGCGAGGTTCTTGGTTTCCTGGGGCCGAACGGCGCCGGCAAGTCGACCACCATGAAGATGATTACCGGCTTCCTGGCCCCCAGCGCCGGCACCGCACTCGTGGCCGGTCACGACGTCGTCGTCGATCCGCTCGAGGCCAAGCGCCGGATCGGCTATCTGCCCGAGGGCGCGCCAGCCTACGGCGACATGACGCCGGCCAGCCTGCTCGATTTCGTCGCCGAGGTCCGCGGCCTGACCGGCGTCCGGAAGGCCGAGCGGCGCAACACGGTGATCGATCGCCTGCAGCTCGGCACGGTCCTCGAGAGGCCGATCGAGACCCTGTCCAAGGGCTTCAAGCGGCGCGTCGGCCTGGCCCAGGCCATCCTGCTCGACCCCGAGATCCTCATCCTCGACGAGCCGACCGACGGCCTCGACCCGAACCAGAAGCACGAGGTGCGAGGGCTGCTGAACGAGATGGCCGGAGACAAGGCCATCGTCATCTCGACCCACATCCTCGAGGAGGTCGAGGCGGTTTGCAGCCGCGCCATCATCATCGCCGGCGGGAAGATCGTGGCCGACGCGGAGCCCGAGGCCCTGAAGGCCCGCTCCGCGCGGCACAAGGCGGTCGCGCTGAGGCTCAAGACGGCCGATGCCGCGCGCGGCGCCGAACTGCTCAGCAAACTCGATGCCGTGACACGGGTCGAGACCGTGCGGGAGAACGGCGCCTCGACCGAGATCCTGGCCTACCCCAGCAACGGGCAGGACATCCTGGCGCCGGTCCACGGCTCCCTGGCCGAGGCCGGCGTGGAGGTCGAGGAGATCTTCCTGGAGCGCGGGCGCCTCGACGAGGTGTTCCGCCAACTCACGGCCACGGCCTAGGAGCGCCGGGACGATGCGCAATCTCTTCCTGATCTGCCGGCGCGAGCTGGTCGCCTACTTCTCGTCGCCCCTGGCCTACATCTTCATCGTCGTGTTCCTGGCGATGAGCGGCGGCTTCACCTTTTTCCTGGGCGCGTTCCTCGATCGCGGCCAGGCCAACCTGTCGCCGTTCTTCCAGTTCCATCCCTGGCTCTATCTCGTGCTGGTGCCGGCGCTCGGCATGCGGCTCTGGGCCGAAGAGCGCAAGACCGGCACAATCGAGTTCCTCATGACGCTCCCGGTCTCGACCGGACAGGCGGTCGTCGGCAAGTTCCTGGCCGCCTGGATCTTCGCCGGCATCGCTCTCGCCCTCACCTTTCCGCTCTGGATTACCGTGAACTACCTCGGCCAGCCGGACAACGGCGTGATCCTCGGCGCCTATCTGGGCAGCTGGCTGATGGCCGGCGGCTTCCTCGCCATCAGCGCCTGCATGTCGGCCCTGACCAGTAACCAGGTGATCGCCTTCGTACTGGCCGTGACGGTCTGCTTCCTGTTCATGATGAGCGGCCTCGATCTGGTCCAGGCCCTATTCCGGGGGTGGGCGCCGGAGACACTGATCGACGCCGTGGCCCGGCTCAGCTTTCTCAGCAATTTCCTGGCGATCTCCCAGGGCGTCATCGATCTGCGCAACATCGTCTTCTTTCTCTCTCTGATCGGCGTCGGCTTGTTCATCAACACGGCACTGGTCGAGATCAAGAAGGGGGCCTGAGCGACATGCTGCAACGATTGGGCGCCGTCGACCGCAACCGTCTGGCCCTCGCCTCCATCGTTCTCGCCCTGGTTTTCTTCGTCTGCGTCAACATCCTGAGCGCCAACCTGCTCAAGACAGCGCGCATCGACCTGACCGAGGAAGGCCTTTACACCGTCACCCCGGGAACCAAAGAGATCCTGCGCACGCTCGAGGAGCCGATCCGCATCCGTTTCTACCGCTCGAAGCAGATCGACCAGCTGGGCCCGGCCTTCGCCAGCCACGCCAACCGTGTGGGCGAACTGCTCGACGAGTATGGGCGGCTGTCCGGCGGCATGATGCAGGTCGAGCACTACGACCCGGAACCCTTCTCGCCGGAAGAGGATCTCGCCGTGGCCGACGGGCTCCGCGGGATCGTGATCGACGACAAGGGCACCCAGATCTTCCTGGGGCTGGTCGGCCGCAACAGCACCGACGACACCAAGGCGATCGCCTACCTAGCGCCCGAGCGCCGCAATTTCCTGGAATACGACCTGACCAGCCTGATCCACGACCTCAACCGTCCGGAGAAGCCGGTCATCGCGGTGCTCGGCGGCCTGCCGCTGCGCGGCGACCAGTTCAACCGTTTCCAGCCCTGGGCGATCCACGACTCCATGCAGGAGTCCTTCGAGGTGAGATCCCTCGAAGGCTCGATCGACGCGATCGCCGAGGATGTCCAGGTGGTGATGCTGGCGCAGCCGGGAAGCCTAGACGAGAAAACGATCTACGCGGTCGACCAGTTCATCATGAGGGGCGGCCGGGTGATGGCCTTCATCGACCCCTACACCGAGGCTACGGACCGGTCCCGGATGGGCCAGCCGCCCGCGCCCAGCGACGCGGTCGCCGTCGCCCCCCTGCTCGAGGCCTGGGGCATCGAGATCGACGGCGACACGGTGATCGGCGATCTGCGCAATTCGGTTCAGGTGCGGGCGCCGCACCAGGGCCGGGACGTGGTCACCAACTATCTGCCCTGGCTCGGCCTCAACGAGACCCATTTCGCCGCCGAGGACGTGGTCACCGGGAACCTGCGCCAGCTCAACCTGCGCAGCAGCGGCGCGATCGCCAAGCGCGAGGGCGCCGAGATCACCGTCGAACCCCTGGTCCGCAGCAGCGAGCTGGCCATGCAGATCGACGCGGACCGCGTGCGCTTCGCGCCCGACCCGGTCGGCCTGCTGAACGAGTTCCAGGGCGCCGGCCGGCCCTTCACCCTGGCCGCCCGGGTGACCGGTCCGATCAAGAGCGCCTTTCCCGACGGGCCGCCGGAGTCGGTGACGGACGAGGCGATCCGCGAAGCGCACCTGTCCGAGCCGGCGGCGCCGCTCAACGCCATCGTGGTCGCCGATGCCGACATCCTGGCCGATCAGAACTGGATCCAGAGCGGCAACCTGCTCGGCCAGAGCTTCTCCGTGCCGATTGCCAACAACGGCGACTTCACGATCAACGCCCTGGACAATCTCAGCGGCAGCCGCGGCCTGATCGAGTTGCGCGGCCGCGGGCTGCCGCTGCGCCCCTTCGTCGTGCTCGAGGTGATGGCGCGCCAGGCGGAAGAGCGCTTCCGGAGCAAGGAGCAGGACCTGCTCACCAAGATCGCCGAGACCCAGGACAAGATGCAGGAACTGCAGCGGCAGGAGCAGGAGGCGGGCATCATCCTGAGCGCCGAGCAGCAGGCCACGATCGACGACTTCCGGGACGAGATGATTCTCATGAGGCGCGAGCTGCGCGACGTGCAGCTCGCATTGCGCCAGGACGTCGAGCGGCTGCAGTCGCTGCTGCGCGCCCTCAACATCTGGGCCGTGCCGCTGCTGGTCGGTCTGGTCGCCTGCGTTCTCGCCTATCTGCGCCGCCGCCGCGCCTTCCGTTTCGAGGAGTCGGTTCATCATGCGCAGTGACGATTGCGGATCCGCAGGAGAACCCCGTCCATGAGCCCGAAGGTCTTCCTCGGCTGGCTCGCGGCGACAACGGCGACGCTGGTCGCGGCGGTCGCCGTGACCCTGTCGCAGCCCAACCCGGCGACCGTCTCCCTGGTCAACGAACCCGCCTTCCCGACGCTGCGCGCCGATCCGGATGCCGCGGCGAGGATCACGATCCGCCAGGGCGGGCTCGCGGTCACCATGGAACGGTCGGCGGACGGCGTCTGGGCCACGCAGGAGAAGGACGGCTACCCCGCCGATCCGGCAAAGCTCAGAGCGCTCCTTGTGGCCATGGCCGACATGCAACTGGTCGAACGCAAGACCGCGCGGGCCGAGGGTTTTAAGCGCCTGGAGGTCGAGGACCCGGACAGCGAGGACGCCCAGTCCCGCCAGGTCACGGTCGCGGCGGAAGACGGCACCCTGCTCGCCGAGGCCCTGTTCGGGCGCGTGGCGGAGCGCTTCACGGGCGGGCGGGACAAGGGCACCTACCTGCGCCGGCCGGGCGACGATCACGCCTGGCTGGCCGCCGGCGGGCCCGCGCTGCCGGAAGACACCATCGAGTGGCTCGCCCCCCAGATCGTGAACATCGCCAACGACACGGTCGCGACCATCGAGATCCAGCCCGAGGACGGCGAAGGCTACACGGTGCGCCGCGACCCCGAGAGCGCCGACCTGATCCTCGAGCCGCTGCCCGAGGGCAGGCAGCCGAAGAGCAGCGCTCTGAGCCGGCTGACCTCGGGCCTGGCCTTCGTCGAGCTCAACGACGTCCGTCCCAAGGCGACCTTCAACACGCCGGAGACCTATCCGCTGGCGCGCCTGACCACCGAGCAGGGGCTCGAAGTGACCGCGCGGCTGTTCAAGGACGGCGACGACACCTGGGCCGCCTTCGAGGCCCGTGCGACCGGCGCCACGGCATCGGACGACGGGTCGGCCGATCCGGCGGCCGAGGCGGCGGAGATCAACGCCCGCGTCGGCGCGTGGGTCTACCTGATCGACGGCTTCATCGTCGAGCGGCTGACTCTGCCGTTGGAAGAGCTCCTGGAGGAGGACGGCACCTCCTGACCGGCCAAGAGGCCGTCCGGATCAGGAGGCGGCGCGGGATGGCGGCTCGGAAACGCTGTCGTCGCCTGCTTGGGACAGGGGCAGCCTAAGCATGGCCCGGGTGCCCTGCCCGATCTCGCTCTCGATCGACAGCGTGCCGCCGTGGAGTTCCGCGAGACCGCGGCTGATCGCCAGACCCAGGCCGGTCCCTTCGCGCTTGCCGTAGGGATTCGATTCGTAGCGCTCGAACGGCCGCATGAGCCGGGGCAGAACCTCGGCCGGGATCCCGACGCCGTTGTCCTTGATCGAGACCTCGACGCCGTCGTCGAGCCGCCGCGAGCGAACCCAGACGGTGCCTCCGGCCGGCGTGTACTTGATGGCGTTGGAAAGCAGGTTGATCAGCACCTGGCGGATCGCCTGCTCGTCGAGCATGACCGCCGGCAGGTCGTCGTCGGTCTCGTCGATCAGCACCACCTCCGCCTCCTGGGCGGAGCCCCGGACGAGCCGGAGGGTATCCCTCACGATCAGATGGAGATCGTCGAAACTGAAGGTCAGTTCGTAGCGTCCCGCGTCGATCCGCGAGAGATCGAGAAGCCGGTTCACCAGGCGCAGCAGGTGATGCCCGCTGTTCAGAATGTCCCGCGCGTACTCGGCGTGGCCGTCCCAGTCGCCGGCGGGAGGCTTCTGAAGCAATTCGGCGAAGCCGATGATGGTATGCAGCGGCGTTCTCAGTTCGTGGCTGATGTTGCGTAGGAAGTTCGCCTTGGCCCTGTTGGCGTGCTCGACCTCGTCATTGGCCAGGCTCAGCGCCTCGGCCATGCCGACGGCGTCGACCGCCTGCTGCTCGAGCTTGTGCTGCACCATTTCAAGCTCGTTGATGGTCTCCTCCAGGGTGGCGCCGCGCAGGATCAGCGCCTGCTCCCTGTTCTTCAGATCGGTGATGTCGGTGAACACGGTGGCCGTGCCCCCGTCCCGGATCCGCCGCTCGCGCGACATCATCCAACGGCCGTCCTGAAGCTGGAAAACGTAGCTGCCAACCGGCCGGACGTGCTGCTCGCCCCAGTTGTCGAGCATATAGCCGACCGCCACGTCGTCTCCGTCCATGGCCGATTTGGCCAGGACCGCCGCGGTGTCGTGGAACGTGGTGCCGATCTCAGGCCGGTTCTGCTCGGGAAAGAGATCGAAGAACAGCTGGTTACCTAGATAGAGCTGGTCCTGCTGGTTCCAGAGCGCGAGCCCGTCGGCCGCGCCGTCGAGAAAGTCCCGCAGCCGAAGGTCGGACTGCTTGAGGTCGGTGACATCCTGCCAGAGGGAGATCAGCCCGAGCCCCTTGACCGGCCGGTCCTTGACCTCGATCCAGCGGCCGTCGGTCAGCCGCTCGATGGTCGGGCGCGGCGGCATCTCGAAGCGCCGCGCCATGCGCCGCTCGATCCAGGCCTCCGGATCCTTGATGACCTCCTCGCCCGCGATCTCGCCACCCTCGACGATCATCTCGAGGATCTCGCCATAGGTCATGCCGACCAGCTGCTCGACGG
Source organism: Kiloniellales bacterium (assembly GCA_030064845.1). Lineage (NCBI taxonomy): Bacteria > Pseudomonadati > Pseudomonadota > Alphaproteobacteria > Rhodospirillales > Kiloniellales bacterium. The sequence continues at coordinate 51,105 of JASJEC010000001.1, read as the reverse complement.
TCTCGAAACTCCGGTAGACGTAGCGGAAATGTTCGTTGCAATAGATCAGGCGATCTTCGGTATCGAACAGGGCGATGCCGGTCCGCAGGGCGTCCAGCGCCCCGAAAACCATCTCGCAAATGCGGCTATCCTCGCTCGAAGCCATTGGCACAGAGCAATATCCGATCTCTGCCCGATCCTCGGCGGTGCGATCCCCGCGCTTGCGGCAAACCACGGAACCGAGACCACTTATCCCAGTCGACGACGTATAAGATTTCGATCTTAGGCAGCGAACCGTTAATGAGAGCTAATGAGATATAACTATTCTATTAATACTAATTTTGGTTGCGAAGCCCGTGATCGAATGGGGAGCCAGGATCCGCCCGCGATTTAACTTGCGCGGCGCGCGTGCTTCGAGGCTTGCTTGGCGGGTCGCCCGCCCGATGCTCCCGGAGAGACAGGCATGAACCCCGAGCTCTATTTCGCTTTCGTCGCCGCCACCGCCGTCATGATCATGCTGCCCGGGCCGAGTGTCATGCTGACGGTCGCGCACGGCATGGCCTTCGGTCCGCGTGGGGGCCTGATTACGCTGATTGGCATCGTCAGCGGCATCTCGCTTCAGCTCGCGATAACGCTGGTCGGCATGACCTCCTTCATGATTTTCATGACCGAGTGGTTCGAGATCCTGCGCTGGGCCGGCGTCGCCTATCTCGTCTATCTGGGAATCCAGCAGTGGCGCGCCGATCCGACCGCGCCGGACCTGCCGAACGGGTCCGGGAGCTCGCCCCGGTCCCGCTTTCTCCAGGGGTTGGTGATCACCGTCATGAACCCCAAGAGCATGATCTTTCTCGCGGCCTTCTTTCCCCAGTTCATCGACCCGGCGGTTCCGCTGTCTGTTCAGCTGCCGGTCCTGAGTGTGACCTTTGTCGCCATCGCCTTCGTCTTCACCGGTCTCTGGCTGATCCCGGCGGGCCAAGCCGCCCGCTGGTTCCGCGGCGCGAGCCGGGCGCGCTGGCGCAACCGGATCACGGGATCGCTGATTCTCGGGGCTGGCGTCGGACTGGCCCTGGCGCGCCGTGGCTGAGCGGGGCGACGGCTCAGAGCGTGGCGCCGGGACTCTCGAGCCCGTAACGACTCAGTTGGTCGGTAATGAAATCATAGGCTTGGTCGATAGAATCCGTACGGAACATGAGATCGATATCGCGGACGTCGATCGTCCCGTGGTCTGCCAAGGCGTCGAAATCTACGACCTCGGACCAGTAGCGTTCGCCGAACAGGATGATCGGCATGTGCTTGCGGATCTTCCTGGTCTGCACCAGCGTCAGCAGCTCGAAGAGCTCGTCGAGGGTTCCGAAGCCGCCGGGCATGACGACGACGGCCTTGGCCAGATAGGCGAACCAGAACTTGCGCATGAAGAAGTAGTGGAAGTTCAGGGCGAGTTCGCGGGTTATGTAGTGGTTCTCCGGCTCCTCCAGGGGCAAGGCGATGCCGAGGCCCATGTTAATGCCCTTGGCTTCCGAGGCGCCGCGATTGGCCGCCTCCATGATGCCGGGACCGCCGCCGCTGCAGACCACGAAGCGCCGCTCGGTCTCGTCCAGCGCCTTGGACCACTCGGTCAGGCGACGGGAAAGCTCGCGGGTCGCCTCGTAGTAGGCCGAAAGCGCCAGCCGCTTCTCCGCACGCGCGGTGTCGCCGCCACCGGCGCGGGCCGTTTCCAGCTCGGCCTCCGCCTGCTCCTTCGAAATGATCCGCGACGAGCCGAAGAACACGATGGTATCGTCGATCTTGTAGCGCTCGAAACGGCTGCGCGGTTCCAAGTATTCGCCCAGGATCCGCAACGGCCGGGCATCGGGCGAGTCGAGGAACGCGTTGCTCGCGAAGCTCTTGGCCGGACGCTCGTTATCTCCGCTCATGCTTCAACCACTCGAAAGCTGATCGACAAAGGGGACGGGGACGTGCCAGAGGATCGTTCCCGCACAGTGGGTGTGGATGCGGATCGCCCAATGGCCAAGTGGAGTTAACCATACAAGGGTTACATAATCCTGACCACAACCTTTACTTGCATAGACTCCTCACAAGGCGCCAATCGTGATAGCCTCTGGCGTTCTTGTCGGGATAGGCGACATGATCGAGATCATGATCGAACGCTGGGTCAATCGCGACGGCAGCACCGACCACGTGTGGTCCCTGTGGGAGAACGGCACGCGCATTCAGATCGGCAACAGGCACAGTGACGCCGACAACGCCGAGACCGAGGCCCTGGACTTCTGCCGCGAGACCCTGAGGGCGGAGCCCGATCGCATTTCCCGTCTCTGAGGTCAGGAACCGCCCCGCGGCGCCGTCGCGCCCGGTCACCCGAGCCATCCGGATTGGCGGGCCAGGGCCAGCAGGATGAAGGCCGCGACGCCGCCGAGCACGCCCGGCAGGACCCGTTTGCGCCAGAGGAAGAACACGGCGAAGGCGAAGGCCGTTGCGGCGAGGCGGTCGGACAAGGGTGTCTCGGCCAGCACGCCCATGGGCATGATGATCATGCGCGCGATCAAGCCCGAGACCATGGCGTAGGAAACGCAGCTTACCCATTGAAAAATAGCGCTTTCGGGATCGATGCGTGCGGAGAACACGACACCGAGGGCGCGCCAGAAAAAGGTCGCGGCGATGCCCAGCAGCACGACCGGCCACGCGCCCAGCTCGCCCGCCACGCTCACGCCCTCCCCTTGGTCGCCCTGAAGGCGAAGAACGCCACCGTGCCCGCGACGAGGCCGGTGGCGAGCACACCCCAGTCGGGCGAAACGAGGTGCAGCAGGGGACCGGTCACCGCGCCGATGACCAGCGCGTAGGCGATCATCCGTCCGCGCATGCCGGCGAACAGCAGGGCGAAGAAGATCGGGTTCAGATAGACCAGGCCGACCGTCACCGGCCTAGGCAAGACATCGCCGGTCTCATAGCCGATCGCCGTGCCGATCACCGCCGCCGTGATGCAGATCGCGGCGAACAGCATGTAGTAGAGCCGCCGGTGCCGGCCGGAAAGCCCCGGCCCTTCGCGCAGCGCCGCGGCCCAGGTGTTGATCGACATGAGCTGGACCAGACCGAACAGCCAGGCCTGGTGCTTCAGTCCGCGCCGGATCATCGGCAGGAAAGCCACCGCCATGGGCAGGAACCGCGCATTGGCCAGCGAAGAGGCCATGACCACGGCCGCCGTCTCGGCCCCGGCGGCGTAGAGCTCGGCCAGCACGAGCTGTCCCGGCAGGCCCCAGACGCCCGCTGTGGTCACGACGGCCATCCAGAACCCGAAGCCGCTCTCGCGGGCCAACGCGCCGAACCCCATCATGCTGGTCAGCAAGACGAGGGATGGCAGGCCCAGCGCCTGGCTCAGGGCGCGGCGGACGACCGACGCGGTGTCTACCGCGCTGGCGGAGTCGTCGCTTGCTCGATCGGAAATGCCCTGCCCCTCCACCGACCCGGAACGCGAGGAGGCCGCTGTTCCGCGCGGCCCGCCCGACGAATTCTTAAGAGGCTCTCGGCGTCTTGCAAGGTCGGGCGGAGTGGTGGGACCAGCGGCCAGCGGCACTGGCACCCCGCCTCTCGGTCGCCTCCCCGGCGCGGCCCGACAAAAAATTTGACAATTCGTCCCGGTTCTTGGTTCCTACGCGGGCCCAGGCCCGGGGCGCGTCACAAAGGTGGTGCGCCACCGCGACGGCTGGTGCAGAGTGAGACAGAGATCGGCGGCGTTCGAGACGCCAGCCCGACAAAAGAAACGGAACGACAGGGAGAAGGATAGTGATGCGTCAGAAGCTTCGCGTTGGCGGCGTTCTCGCCGCGGCCCTCGTCGGTTTCGGGTTGGCGATGCCTGCCCAGGCCAGCGAGGACAACCTGCCGGCGATGATGGAGAAGCCCGGCGGCTTTCCCGAGCGGCCGCTCACCATGATCGTGCCCTACGGTCCCGGCGGCGGTTCGGGCCAAGTGTCCCGCGCCATGATCGAAGGCGTCAAGGACGTCACGGGGCAGGACATCACGCCCGATTACAAGCCGGGCGGCTCGGGCATGGTCGGCCTCAAGACCTACATGGCAGCGCCGGCCGACGGCTACACGGTGCTAGAGCACATCGACGACGCGACCAGCGCCTACGCGATCGGCAAGAGCAAGGTCCACCCGGCCAACGATCTGATCCCGCTGGTCATCTCGCAGATCACCTTCAGCCAGATCTACATCCGGAAGAGCGAGACGCGCTTCACCGACTGGAACTCCTACGTGGCCTACGTCAAGGCCCAGGGCGGCAAGTCGACCATCGCCAACGTTTCGGGCGAAGGCTCGATGGAGCGGATCAACATGAACCGGATCGCCGACCACTTCGGCTTCAAGGTGCAGCAGATCAGCTTCGACAAGGGCGCGCCGCGCTACGGCGCGCTCAAGGGGGGTCAGGTCGACGCCCTGTTCGAGCAGCCGGGCGACGTGCGCGGCTTCCTGGAGAGCGGCGACTTCAAGCCGATCCTGACGCTCCTTAAGGAACGTCCGCCGGCATTCCCGGACACCCCCTCGATGACCGATGTCGGGCTGACCTTCACGCCGCTGATGCGGTTCCGCGGCTTCTACGTCCACAAGAACGCCCCGCCCGAGCGGGTCAAGTGGCTCCAGTGGGCCTTCCAGAAGGGCTTCTATACGCCGAGCTATCAGGCCTTCAACAAGAAGAAGTTCATGGATCTGATCCCGAGCTTCCGGGACACCGAAGGGGCTCGGCAGCTGATCAACGAGACCATGGAGATCTACCGGAAAACCTACAAGGAGATGGGGCTGATCTAGGCCCTCGACCCCGTCATGTCTGACGGTCCAGCGGCTCCGGCGGGGCACCCCGCCGGAGCCGGCTTCAAGGAAGGGTTTCCATGGGTAGATTGACCCTCGGCCAGTGGTTCGAGGTCGCCATCTGGTTGGCTGTCGCCGGGATCGCCTACCGCTACACCTTCGAGTTCGACCGCGACGTGGAGATGTACCGCTTCGGCGCGGACGGCTGGCCCCGACTCTTGATCCTGTTCATCTTCCTCGCCGCGATCGGACAGTTCATCCAGGACCTGCGGGGCAATGAGGTCGGAACGGGGCCCGGCTTCCTCGATTCCTTCGCCGACCAAGGTCCGGCCTTCGTGCTGCGCATGGGGCTGACGCTTGCGTTGCCCCTGGTCTACGCCTCCCTGCTCCAGGGCATGGGCTTCTACTTCCTGACACCCTTCTTCCTGGCGGGCTACCTCTTCCTGACCGGCGAACGCCGGGTGGTACCTCTGATCTTCTTTCCGCTCGGGATTTTTACCGTGATCACCCTGATCTTCACCCGCCTGCTCTACGTGGGGCTGCCGACGGGCTACTGGCCCGGCTTCTACGACTTCGGCAACTGGTTCGTCGTGCTCGTGCGCGGCCTCTAGGAAACGCGGGGTCAAGGGTCACTCATGGAACAGTTCCTTGCCGGCGCGCTTACCCTGGTCAGCAGCCCGCTCAGCATCGGTATCTTCTTCGCCGGTCTGATCGGCGGCCTCCTGTTCGGCGCCATCCCGGGCGTTTCCATGCTGACCCTGGCGGCGATCTTCCTGCCCTTCTCCGGCCTGCTCGAGGCGACCGACGCGATCATGTTCTACTCGGTGCTCTACTGTTCGGGCACCTACGGCGGCGCGGTCACGGCCATCCTGTTCAACATCCCCGGCGCCCCAGAGAACGCGCCGACCGCGTTCGACGGCTACCCCATGACCAAGCAGGGCCTGGGGGGCAAGGCGATCGGTGCCGCCGTTCTCTGCTCCGCACTGGGCGGTACCTGCTCGGTGATCCTGATGATGCTGGCGACTCCCCTGCTGGCAGACATTGCGGTCAGCTACTTCGGACCGCCGGAGATCTTCGCCCTGGTCTTCTTCGGCATCGCGGTCGCCTCCTCGGTCGGCGCCCAGACGCTTTGGAAGGGCTGGCTTTCGGTTCTGCTCGGCCTGCTCCTGGCGACCGTCGGGCTCGATCCAGTCGCGGGGATCGAGCGCTACACCTTCGATTTCGTCTATCTCCTGGCCGGTCTCCACTTTATTCCCGTCATCCTGGGCTTCTTCGCGGTCGCCGAGGTGCTGGTGCAGGCCGAGCGCCGAGTGCGCGGCGCCTACGACATGCCCAAGTTCGTGACCTCCTTTCCATCCTGGCTCGAGTTCTGGCGGCTCAGGTTCGCCGTCGCCCGCTCGGTCGTCCTCGGCTTCTTCTCCGGCATCCTGCCCGGCATCGGCGCGACCCTCGCCGCTTTCCTCAGTTACAACGAGGCGGTGCGCTGGTCCAAGAACAAGGAGAACTTCGGCAAGGGCGAACTGGAGGGGGTGGTAGCATCGGAGACCGCAAACAACGCCGCGACCGGCGCCGCCATGATCCCGCTCCTGGCGCTCGGCCTACCGGGCGGCGCCCTGACCGCCATGATGGTCGGCGTCTTCCAGATGCACGACATCGAGCCGGGCCCACTGGTCTTCATCAACACGGCGGATCTGGTGTGGGTCGTCTTCGCGGCCATGTTCTTCGCCAACATCGCCATCCTGGTGCTCGGCGTCTTCGAGACCAAGACGGTGCTGCACCTGCTGCGGATCCCCTTCGAATTCCTCGCGCCGGCGATCCTCCTGCTGGCCACGGTCGGCGCCTACGCCGTGCGCAACCTAGTGATGGACATCGGCGTCATGTTCGCGGCCGGCATACTCGCCTTCTTCCTGCGCCGCACCGGCTACTCGATTCCGGGAATCGTTCTCGGCCTGATCCTGGGCAAGCTCGGCGAGCAGAACTTCGCCCAGGCCATGCAGTTGGTCAGCTACGACTTCGTCGAGTTCGGCAGCCGTCCGATCGTCGCCGTCCTGCTGACGGCGAGCGTCCTGACCATTTTAGCCAACGTCTATCGCGCGCTGTCGGGAAAGCGCCGCTCGGTCGAGCTCTGACCGGAGCCGCTGGCCGAGACGGCAGCGGCGCCCGGATCGCGGCGAGGCGGAGAGAGCTGGGCGGGGTGCAGGAGAACGCGGACCGGCCTGTGCATGCCTGAGATCGATCCCCTCGCCCTTGGCATCGTCGTCTCCGCAATGGTCCTGGGCGGCGCGGTCAAGGGCATGGTGGGCATCGGCCTGCCCGCTGTCGCGCTCGCGCTCATGTCTCAGTTCCTGGAGCCGTCGCTCAGCCTGCCCCTGCTCTGCTTCCCGATCCTCGCGACCAACCTGTGGCAGGCGGTCCACGCCGGCCGGGTGCTCGAACCGCTGCGACGCTTCTGGCCTATGATCCTGTTCCTGCTGGTGACGCTGTGGTGGAGCGCCCGCCTCGCAGCCGGGTTCGATGCCGAGGCGCTCTACGGCCTGATCGGCGTCGCCATGATGGTCTTCACCACGACCAGCCTGTTCACGCCCCACCTCGTCGTCTCCGAGCGGACCGGACGCGTGCTCGGACCGGTGGCGGGAGCTCTCGGCGGCTTTCTGGGCGGCATCTCGACGATATGGGGACCGCCGATGATGATGTATTTCGTTCTCCTGCGGCTCGACAAAGAGGCCTTCATCCGCGCGACAGGCCTGGTCTGGTTCGTCGCCTCGATACCGCTCGTCTTCGGCTACATCCAGAACGGCTTCCTGAACGCCACGACCGCACCGCTTTCCGCCCTGGCTACGGTGCCCGCCTTCGGCGGGATCTGGCTCGGCCTCTTGCTGCGCCGGCGGGTCAATCAGGAGGTTTTTCGCAAGGTACTCTTGGTTGCGATCTTCCTGCTCGGCCTCAACCTGCTTCGACGCGCTCTGTTCTAAAACGGTGAAATTCATGCCAACCTATGCGTTTCCTTTACCCTTCCGGACCGATCCTGCGTTGCAAACCCACCTCGTTTCGGCCCTTGTTTGGCCACAAGACCTCGCTCACATAGTCTGATAAGCCCAGAGACCGCCGTTTTGCCCATACCTCGCCTCGTGAGGATCGGCCCTGCCGAGAGCGGCGAGGAACGGAAGAGAGGCCTCCACCATGCAGACCCTCCACGAAACGAAACGCCAGGTCCGCGACAATCTCAGCTTCATCCGTCGGGCGATCCGGCGCCCCGGAAGCATCGGCGCGGTCATGCCCAGCGGCAAGAGCCTGGCCGGAGCCATGGCGGCCGAGGTCGATCTTGCGGCGCCGGGCCCCGTCGTCGAACTGGGCGGCGGCACGGGAAACATTACCTCCGCCCTGCTCGACCGAGGCATTCCGGCGCGCGATCTCGTCGTCATCGAACGGGAGCCTGACCTGTGCCAGGTCATCGCCCGGCGTTTCCCCCAACTCCGCGTGCTGCAAGGCAACGCCACCCGCCTCGGCCGACTTCTGCGCAACGAGCGCGTGCCGCCGGTCAAGGCCGTGGTTTCGGGCCTGCCGCTGCTCTCGATACCCAAGCGGATCGAAGAGTCGGTCATCGCCCAGGCCTTCTCGGTTCTCGACGATGATGGGATCTTCATTCAATTCACCTACGGCCCCCTCGCTCCGATCGGGCGCGCGGTGACGAACGCCCAGCACCTGGTCGGCCAGAGATCGGAATGGGTGCTCGACAACATGCCGCCGGCCGCCGTCTGGGTCTACCGCCGCCGACCGATCGGCGAAGCCCTGAAACACGCCGGTTAGAATTCTCCGATCCCTGATCGGCCGGCGCTGGCCCCGCCTCGGAAGAGGCCCGCGCGATCGGCAGCGGCGGTCACCACAAAATTGACTCTTTCGTTTGATAGGCATCTCTTCAACAGCTTGTCCGGGAAAGATGAGGCGCGATAGAAGGCAGGAATGGACCGCCCAGCCCATGGGCCCCATGGGAGTGCACAGGTGAAGCAACTCTGGTCATCGGTGTCGCACTGGCTGTCGTCTCTCCGGCCGGACCGGGTCCGGGAAGAGCCGGTGGAGATCCAAGCCGGCATGTCCTTTGCCCGGATGATCGCGTCGAACGTGACCGAGACGGCCGAGGTCAACGAGGTGGTCATGGACAGCTCCGGCATCCCACACATCCGCTTCACCGTCTGGGTCCGCGATCAGAACGGCTTGCACGACGAGGGCACGCGAATGCTCTCACAGAGCTCGTTCCTCAACACCTATCACAAGCTGCGCTGAGCGCTAGAGCAGTTCCGGGTTTGACTGAATCGCCGGAGGCGATCCATCAAGCCCGGTGAATCTGCTCTAAACCTTCGATGTAGAGCGGATTCACATGTTTAGTTGAGACCACGAAGTGGTCCCATCTAAACATGATCCGCTCTAGGGCCTGTTGACACTCACGTCGAGTTCCTGGTCCGAGTGAAATCGGCCTGCTGTTAGGCGCGAGGAGGAAGGACATGCGGAGCATATTCGACGACAAGCAACGCGGCAGCGGGCCGATTTCGTCGGATCCCTTCGGGAGGGGGCGCATTTGCGCCGGGGCGGCGTCGCGGAAGGCCTTGTGGGGCCCAACCCCACGGCGCCTCCCGCTCCTGGCCCCGGCGCAAATGCGCTCCCGCCAGGAGCGCGCCGTGAGTGTCAACACGCCCTAGCGCCTACCCGGCCGTGCGCCGCCGCGCCAGGAGGCAAAGAAATTCGCAGGCCAGATGCGCGGCCGCCAGCGCCGTGATCTGCGCGTGGTCGTAGACCGGAGCCACTTCGACCAGATCCATCCCGACGAAGTCGATTGGCACGAGGCCGCGCAGGATCGCTTGGGCCTGACGGGTCGACAAGCCGCCGCAGACCGGCGTTCCCGTGCCCGGGGCGAAGCTCGGGTCGAGGCAGTCGATGTCGAAGGTGAGATAGGCCTTGTGGTCGCCGACCACCCGTTTGATCTCGGCGATGGCGGCCTCGACCCCGTTCTCGTGAATCCACTCGGCGTCGAGGATCGTGAAGCCATGGGTCTCTTCGTTGTAGGTGCGCAGGCCGACCTGGACGGAACGCGCCGGGTCGATCAGGCCCTCCTGGGCGGCGTGGTAGAACATGGTGCCGTGATGAACCCGCTTGCCGTCCTCGCGCCAGGTATCCGAGTGCGCATCGAAGTGCACCAGCGACAGGGGACCGTGGCGCTCGTGATGCGCCTTCAGCAGGGGGTAGCTGGCGTAGTGGTCGCCGCCCAGGCTGAGCAGCGTCACCCCCTTGCCGATCACGCCGGCCGCGTGAGCCCGGATCGCCTCGGTGATGGTTTCCGGCATCCCGAAGTCGAAGTCGCAGTCGCCGTAGTCGATCACATTGAGGGTCTCGAAGGGATCGAGACCCCAGGGCCAGGGCTTGCCCCAGGAGAGGTGCGCCGAGGCGGCCCGAATGCCCGCCGGCCCGAAGCGAGCGCCGGGCCGGTTGGTGGTGGCCAGATCGAAGGGAATCCCGCTGACCGCCACATCGACGCCGTCCAGCTCCTGCGTGTAGCGGCGGCGCATAAAGCTGAGCGCGCCCGAGTAGGTGTGCTCCTGGCCCATGCTGTTGCGGTCGTTGCCCGCGAAAGCGCGGTCCGGTGTCCATTCTTCCATGGCGGTTCTCCAGCGATCGGCCGGCCTGGGGAAACGCGCGGCCGACGGAAGCAAAGCCGAATTCCCTGGGCCGGGCAAGATGCACCGGAGGCAGGCGGTCTCAGAGCACCTTGAACCAGCTGGCCATACCGGCGGCCTGATGCTCGAGCATGTGGCAGTGGATCATCCACTTGCCCGGATTGTCAGCGACGAAGGCCGCCTCTACCCGTTCTTCGGGATCGAGCAGGACAACATCGCGCCAGGCCGAGACCTCGGGCTTCCGGCCGTTCCGGCTGATCTCCCGGACGTGATGGCCGTGGAGATGGATCGCGTGGGGCCAGCGGGTCTCGTTCGCCATCTCGACCACGACGGTTCGGCCCCGCTCGGCCTCGAACAGCGGCGTTTCGGTCCGGCCCGCCACGCCGTTGAAGGCCCACGCTTGCCCCTTGGCGACGAGCTCGCGGATGCCGAGGGTCTCGCCCTGATAGACCGCGCTCTCCATCCTGCCCATGGCGCCGCCGGTCATGACCAGCGGCGCTCGGAGCGCCCCGGCAAGCGCGATGTTCTTGGCAAGCGGATTGTCGGGAAGCCCGAGCGGTGCATCAGAGGCGTTGGACCGCACGACCGCCGTTGGATCGTAGACCAGGCGGGCCGCCAGGAGCGGGTCGCGGTGAGAGACCTCGAAGATAGGCGCTTCGCTGCCGGGATCCAGGGCCATGTCGACCGCGAGGTCGCAGCGCGCCCCGGGCGCCAGAACTATCAGGTCCTGCGCCGGCCGGTGCGGCTGCACGGGCTGTCCGTCGAGCGCGATGACCTGAGGCGCGTGCCCTTCGACGCGGAAGGTCATGACCCGGGCGGTTGCCGTGTTGGCCAGGCGTATGCGCACGCGCTCGCCCGCCTTGACCGCGAGGTCCGGCTGCGAACGGCCGTTGATCGTCAGCCAGTTGCCCAGGCGTCCGGCGTGGGACCAGTCCCTCATATGGCCGAACGAGGCTTCGTCGATTGCACCTTCCGCGGTCAGGCGCCAGTCGTCGGCGAGAAAGACGAGCTCGCGGTCGAAGGCGGGCGGCTCAGCTTCGTCGACGATCAGGAGACCGTAGAGACCGCGCGCCAGCTGTTCCCACGAACGGCTGTGCGGGTGGTACCAGAAGGTTCCAGCGTCCGGGACCAGGAAGCGGTAGTCGAAGGCGCCGCCGGGCGGCACCGCCTCCTGGGTTAGTCCGGCGACGCCGTCCATGGCGTTGTCGATGCGGATTCCATGCCAGTGGACCGTCGAGGCCTGCGGCAAGGCGTTCTCGAAGCGGAGCGCGAGCGTGGTTCCCTGGGGCACGCGCAGCACCGGGCCGGGCACCTCTCCGTTGTAGCCCCAGACGCGCGCGGGCGCCTTGTCCGGTCCCATCAGCGGCGCCGTGGCGGGCCCGGCCACGAGCCGGATCGGTTCCGCCGAAGCTGCGGTGGCGTGCCGGAACGCAAGGCCGTACAGGCCGGCGAACGCGGCCGCGCCACCGAGAAAAGCCCGGCGCGACGCTGCGGGCCGATCGCGTGTCACCGGCTGTAGCCTGCGTTGAGACGGTCGTGCCGCGCCTGGATCTCCGCCGGCCAACGGCTCTTGATGTAGGACAGCACGGCGATGATCTCGTCATCGCTCAAGACGTCGGCATAGGCCGGCATGTCGCTCTGATAATCCGGCCCGGCGGCGACGGACAGGCCGTGCTTGGTCAGCTCGAAAAGCACGACGTCGGAATGATGCCAGGTATGCCCGCTTTCGTCGTGCGGCGGCGCCGGCAGGCGACCGTTCGCCTTGCGCTGGCGCCAGTTCGGCTCCCCTTCCAGGCGCGCACCGTGACAGGCGGCGCATTCCCGCGCGTAGATTGCCTCGCCGGCCGCGACCACTTTCGGGTCGCCGGCCAGGAGAACCGGGTTGCGGCTGGCCACTTGGCGAGCGGCGACGAAGGCCATACCGAGCACCACCAGGGAGACGGCGGCCCAGGAGACTGTCGAAAGACGAAACTTCAGGGTCCTACCCCGCATTCACCGAGTTTTCCAAGGCGTGCCGGCAGGCTAGCCCTTCCAGCGACTGCAAGGTCAAGCCGAGACGCGCTAGGGCTTCCACAAGCCCTGCCGTTCTACGTCCGCCATGGCCAACTCGATCCCCTTGCGAAGCAGGCCGACCATCTCGTCGACCTGGGCCTCGGTGATCACCAGGGGCGGCGACATGACGCACATGTTGATCAGCGGGCGGACCAGCAGGCCGAGGCGCTGGCAGTGCGCGTCGATCCGCGCGCCGATGTCGTAGTCGAGCAGCAGGGCGTCCTTGCTCTCCCGGCTGATCACGCACTCCACGCAGCCCATCAGGCCGATCCCGCGCACGTCGCCGACGATCGGGATGTTGCGCAGTTCCTGCAGCCGGGACTGCAGGTGGGCGCCGACTGCCCGGGCGTGGTCGAGCAGCCCCTCGTCCTCCATGATCTCGATGTTTTTCAGCGCCGCCGCGCAGGCCACGGGGTGGCCCGAGTAGGTATAGCCGTTGGAGAACATCGCCCCCTTGGCCGCCTCGCCGCTGATCTGGGAGAAGACGCGGTCCGAGATCAGCACGGCGCCCAGGGGCTGGTAGCCTGAAGTCAGGCCCTTCGCGCAGGTGATGATGTCAGGTTCGAGGCCGAAAACGGCTTCCGAGGCGAAGAAGTGGCCGAGGCGGCCGAAGGCGGTGACGACTTCGTCCGAGATCGTCAGCACGTCGTACCTGCGGCAGACGGCCTCGCACTTCTTGTGGTAGCCCTCGGGCGGCACGATGACCCCGCCCGAGGCGAGCACCGGCTCGGCGATGAAGGCCGCCACCTTGTCGGGCCCGATCTCGAGGATCTTGTCCTCCAGTTCGCGGACCCTGGCGTCGCAGAAAGCCTCGACCGACATGCCTTCGGGCCGCCGGTAGGGATTGACGTCGGAGAGGTGGTGGATCAAGTCCGTCTCGAAGTCGAAGTAGGACTTGTCCCGCTCCTTGCCCGAGCAGGAGGCGCTCAGGTAGGTGCTGCCGTGATAGGCCTTGTTCCGCGAGATGACGTGCTTCTTCTCTGGCCGGCCCTTGTGGTTGTTGAAGAACATGACGAAGCGCAGGGCTGAGTCGACGGCCGTCGAGCCGCCGGTGGTGAAGAAGACGTGGTCGAGATCGCCGGGCGCCAGCGCGGCGAGCTTCTCGGCGAGCAGCGCCGCCGGCTCGGTCCCCAGGCCCCAGGGTGAAGCGTAGGTCAGCCGGCGCGCCTGGTCCGCAATCGCTTCGACCATCTCTTCGCGGCCGTGGCCGACGTTGACGCACCACATGCCGCCGGGACCGTCGATCAGCCGGTTGCCGTCGCTGTCGAAGACGTAGATGCCCTCGCCGCGGTCGATCATGGTGCGCCGGTTGTGGCCGGCTTCGGCGAGCAGTTCCCAGGGATGCAGGAAGTAGTTGTCCTTGGCCTGCAGGATCGCCGTGCTGTTTCGCGGCGGCTTCTTGGTGATCTCGTTCATCGCCGTCCTTCCGCCATTTCCAAGTGTAGGGCATGCTTGCGAGGAACGACTATGCACGTCCCGGCGCCGACACTTCAAGCCGCCGCCCACAGTGCTATGATCGTCGCCGGACCGCCGTTCCTCGCGCCAGGAGGTCTCGCCCGCTCGTGTCCCATCCCCATCACGCCACCCCTGGCGGCAAGCCCCGCGGCCGAGCGCTGGGACTGCCGTTCGACGGCGATCCCGGCCCGGTCAACGCCGTCACCGACGTGCCCGGCGTCGAGGTCGGCTATACGACGATCATCGAGGGGGACGGCCCCCTCGTGGTCGGCCAGGGGCCGGTCCGCACCGGGGTGACGGCGATCCTGCCGCGCGGCAGGGCCGGCGCCGACCGGCCGGTGTTCGCCGGCATCCACGCGCTGAACGGAAACGGCGAGCTGACCGGCAGCCACTGGATCGAGGAGTCGGGCCAGCTGGAAGGGCCGGTCACCCTGACAAACACGCATTCCTGCGGCCTCGCCCGCGACGCGACGATCCGCTGGCTGGTCGAACGTCACGGTCTGCCGGCGGACGCCTGGGGCCTGCCGACGGCGGGCGAGACCTATGACGGTGATCTCAACGACATCAACGGTTTCCACCTGCGTGACCACCACGTCTTCGCAGCGCTCGACAACGCCCGCGGCGGCGCCATCGAACTCGGCAGCGTGGGCGGCGGTACGGGCATGATCTGCTACGACTTCAAGGGCGGCTCGGGCAGCGCGTCGCGCCGGGTCTCCCTTGGGGACCGGGACTACACGCTCGGGGTCTTCGTGCAGGCCAACTTCGGGCTGCGCCACGAACTGGTGATCGCCGGCGTGAACGTCGGCCGCCACTTGACCGGCGACGAGCTTCGCAGCAAGCCGGCCGGATCGATCATCGCGCTGGCGGCAACCGACGCTCCGCTCCTGCCCCATCAGCTGAAACGTCTGGCGCGTCGAATTTCGCTCGGCATGGCACGATCAGGTGGTATTTCTCACAACGGATCGGGCGATATCTTTCTAGCCTTCTCGACAGCCAACGGCGGAATCTGGTCGAGCGGTGCGGGCGACCGGCAGGCGGTCTTCCTGACGAACGACGCTCTCGATCCCCTGTTCCAGGCCGTTGTGCAGGCGGTCGACGAAGCCATCATTGATTCAATGATCGCCAACGAGACAATGGTGGGCCGGGACGGCAGGACGTCCGTCGCGCTGCCGAGAGAGCGCCTGGCGCAGGTCCTGGGCCTGCAGAGCCGGGCGGGACACTGAAGGAGGCAGGCTCAAGACGCGAGATCGGCCCGGCTTCATGAGACCGGGCATAAACACTCGATTGCAAGATCCTAAGTCTGCACGATTTGCACTTGCAATCGCCAGCCCGTGCCGGATTGGCGCGGGCGAAATGGCTATGCTAACCTCATCAAGGGCATAGCCTCCGGGTTGGTGCGGGTCGATGATGGACGACCGGCTGCTGCGAGACGAAGAGGCGCGACGAGGTGGCTGGGTGACGCTGACGCTGCAGATACTGGATGATCACCGTCTCCTTGGAGCCGGCGATAACCAGAGGACTCTGGGGTCCGGCACCCTGACGATTGGGCGCGGCCGCGAGAACGATTGGGTCTTGCCCGATCCGGAGCGGGTGATCTCCAAGCAACACTGCGCCATCGCCTCGGTCGACGAAGGCTACGTGCTGACCGACACCAGCTCAAACGGCGTGTTCGTCAACGCGGCCACCGAGCCGGTCGGGCGCGGCAATAGCGTGGCACTGCAGGACGGCGACCGGATCAGGATCAGCCATTTCGAGTTCATGGCGACGCTCGCGGCCGCCGCCGCAGCGCGGCCCGAGCCGGCACTGGCGCCGGTCGGCGCCTTCGCCCCGACGACCCGGCAAGAGACGGCGGCCCTGCCGGACGACGCCTTCTTGGACGATTTGCTCGGCCCGGGCCGCAGCGGCCACGCTGCCGAGGGAAGCGAACTCGACGAGTTGCTGGGACCCGGGGGCGAGGTCACGAGCCGCACGACCAGTTTCACCGAGGCCGCCCCGCTACCGATCCCCGACGAGAGCTTCGAGCTGGACCCGCTCGAGCCGCCGGCCAATCCGCTCGGCAGCGAGACCGCGTCGGCGATCGAGCACATCCCGAGCGACCAGGATGTGTTCGAGATCCCGGGTGCCATTCCGGAGGACTGGCTGGACAGCCCCGACGAACGCGCAGAGCCGATCGAGGAACCGCCCCCGCCGCCGGCCGCCGCGCCGCCCACGGCCGAAGCCGTGCCGCCCGCGGCCCAAGTGGCGCCGCCCGCGGCCCAAGCGGCGCCGGCGCCCCAGCCGGCGCCGAAGACCGAGGAGAGCGCGGCCCCGGAGGACGTGTTCCTTGAACACTTCCTGAGAGCCGCCGGCCTCACCGACCTGCGGATCGACCCGGCGCGGCAACGGGAAACCGCCGAGATCCTCGGCCGCGTCTATCGCGAGATGATCCAGGGGATGATGGAGATCCTGTCCGCGCGCAGCAGCATCAAGAACGAGTTCCGCCTTACGCAGACGGTGATTCAGCCGGTCGAGAACAATCCCCTGAAGTTCTCGCTCAACGTCGACGAAGCCATGAGCACGCTGCTGACCAAGTCGGGCAAGGGCTACCTGCCGCCGGTCACCGCCGTGCAGGAAGCGGTCGACGACCTCAAGGCACACCAGATCGCCATGCTGGCGGGCATGCAACAGGCGCTCAACGGCCTGCTCGCCCGCTTCGATCCAGCAGCTCTCGAAGACCGCATGGCGCGCGAGAAGAGCGCATCCGCCATGCTCGGCGGCAAGAAGGCCCGCTATTGGGACGCCTTCACCAAGCTTTACGAGAAGATGGCCGCGGAAGCCGAAGAGGACTTCCACAGCGTCTTCGGGCGCGAGTTCGGCAAGGCATACGAGGAGCAGGTACGAAGACAGAAGCGCCGGCGGGCCTGAGCCGCGCCGCCGGGGCGGACGCTAACGGGGAGATGGGGTGAGCCATGATCAACGCGACGATCCCGCGAGGAGCAAAGCTTGCGGCGAGCTTGTTGGCCCTGCTGTTTCTGGCGGGCTGCATCTCGGACGCCGCATCGGGCGTCACCTCGGCGGTCCTGGACAAGATGTTCGAAGAGGGGCCGACCGAGATCGAGGCGAACATGGAGGCCTCGGACGACGTCAATCCCGACGCTGACGGCGAGGCCTCTCCGCTGGTGGTCCGGCTCTACGAGCTGAAGTCGCCCACTTCCTTCAACAACGCGACCTTCTTTTCCCTCTACGACAGCGATGTCGCGGAGCTGGGGGATGACATGAAGGGTAAGGAGGAGTTCGAGCTCCTGCCGGGCGAGAAGCTGGAAATCGAGCGCGAGCTCCAGCCGGAAGTGCGCTACGTCGGGTTCATGGCCGGATACCGTGACCTGGACAACGCCTCGTGGCGGGCCGTGGTCGAGGTCGAGGAAGGAAGCTCGACCGACATTACCGTCGCTTTCCAGCGGCTCACGGTGGAGATCGTCGAGGTCGACTGATTGCGGCAGACGCCCGCCGGCCGGCCCGGCCCGTGCGGGGCGCACCGCGGTCTCGAGGGTGATATTGGACAGGGAAGTACATGACACTCGTGAATAAGGTCGTCTGGTCCGAGGGGATGTTTCTGCGTCCCCAGCATTTTCAGCAGCAGGACCGCTATTTCGAGAACCTGATCGGCAAGTGCTCGTCGGCCATGCAACCCCACGCCTGGGGTGTCGAGGCGCTCAAGATCGACGCGGATCTGCTGGAGACTGGCAAGTTCGCCCTCACACAGTGCAGCGGCATCATGCCGGACGGCACGCATTTCGATCTGCCCGGAGAGGCCGATGCGCCGATTAGCCGCGACCTGTCCGAGGACGTGGAGAACGCCATCATCTACCTGGCCCTGCCGGTGCGCGACGCGCAGGGCCTGGACATCGCGCTGAACGGCAGCGCCAACGGCCATCGCCGATACCAGTCGAGCGAGTCCGAGGCGAACGACGCCAGCGGCATCGCCGATCACCCGGCCCAGATCCAGGTCGGGCGGCTGGCGTTCCGGCTACTGCTCGAGAGCGAGGAGCGCGAGGGCTATCACTGTCTCGGACTGGCCCGGATCGTTCAGGTCGGCTCCGACAAGAAGGTCCTCTTCGACGACGACTACATTCCCTCGGCGATTGACTGCCAGGCGGCGCCTAAGCTCTCCGGCTTTCTGCGCGAACTCGAGGGCCTTCTCAACCAGCGGGCCGAGAGCCTGGCCGGCCGTATGGCCGAACCGGGCCGGGGCGGTACCGCCGAGACAGCCGATTTCCTGTTCCTTCAGGTGGTCAACCGCTACCAGCCCCTGGTGACCCATCTGGCACGGCAGCAGCATATCCATCCCGAGGCGCTCTTCCGGATCCTGATCGAGATGGCCGGCGAGCTCTCGACCTTCACGACCGAGACGAAGCGGCCACCGGCCTTTCCGGCCTATCGCCACGAAGCTCTCAAGGAGAGCTTCGAGACGGTCTTCGCAGTGCTGCGTCAGTCCCTCAGCATGGTTCTGGAGCGGCGCGCGGTGGCGATTCCGCTGGAAGAGCGGAAGTTCGGCATAAGGGTCGCGACCATCGCGGACAAGAGCATGCTGGGCGACGCACTCTTCGTGCTGGCCGTTGGAGCCGAGGTGCCGGCCGAATCCCTGCGCCGCACCTTTCCGGCCCAGATCAAGATCGGGCCGGTCGAGAAGATCCGGGATCTGGTCAACAAGGCGCTGCCGGGAATCGGCCTGGAGGCGCTGCCGGTCGCGCCGAGACAGATCCCGTTCCATGCCGGCCTGACCTACTTCGCCATGGACAGCAAAAGCGGCTTCTGGAAGGACCTCGAAAGCTCCGGCGGCCTCGCGCTCCACGTCGCCGGCCGTTTCCCCGGACTTGAACTCTCCCTTTGGGCCATCAGACGGTAACAGCCATGCCGGAACGTGATCCCTTCGCAGATTTCAACAGCGAGCCGGAAGATCTCGAACGCACGATCATCGTTCCGGCGCCGGGCGGCCGGCGCCGACCGACCGGCGAGTCCCCGGCGCCGGCCCCGCCGCCGCCCCGTGCGGCGCCGCCGCCGCCACCGCCCGCAGGCGCCGTTCCGAACATCGTGGGCAGCGGGAAGAACCCGCTGATCAAGGCGGCGGGCGCCGCCTTCGCGCTGGTCCGGCGGCTGCGCGAGACGCCCCAGCATCCCGACCCGGAAGGCCTGCGCAACAGCGTGATCGGCCTGGTGAAGAGTTTTGAATCCCAGGCCCGGGAGTTCGGCGCCAACGCCGAGGCGGCCTACGCCGCCCGCTACGCCCTGGCCGCCCTGATCGACGAGTCGGTGCTCTCCATGCCCTGGGGCAGCCAGAGCAGCTGGTCCCACGAGAGCGTCCTGGTCACCCTCCATAACGAGGCCCGCGGCGGCGCCAAGTTCTTCCAGATCGTCGACCGCATGATGGAGAACCCCGCCGCCAACATAGACCTGCTGGAGTTCCTGCACCTCTGCCTCTGCCTCGGGTTCCAAGGCAAGTACGCGGTCGTCGAGGACGGCCAGCAGGAACTGGAGGCGATCACCCAGAACCTCTACCGCGCGATTCGAAATCAGCGCGGCGAGATCGAACGCGATCTGTCACCGCGCTGGCAGGGCCTGACCGATCGCCGCCCGGCGGTCGCCCGCATCGTGCCCATGTGGGTCGTGCCGGTCACGGCCCTCGGGATCGCGGTGCTGATGTTCCTCGGCTTCAGCTACGCCATAAACCGCTCGTCCGACGACGTTTTCGCCAGCATGAACAAGCTGGGCCGTGAAGGCGGTCCCCTGGTCCAGCTGCCGCAACCGGTCAGCGAGCCAGTCCGCGTCGAACGCGTCACCGTGGCCGAGCAGGCGCCGACCGAACGTCCGGCCGAGCGCCTGCAAGCGCTGTTGCAGCCGGAGATCGATCGGGGACTGGTGGAGGTCTCCGATCTGGGGAACGCGACGAAGATCCTGGTTCACAACCTGAACCTGTTCCGCTCGGGAAGCGCCCAGGTGACCGACAACTACAAGCCGGTCCTGACCCGTATTGCGGAGGTGCTGAAGAACGAGCCGACGCCGGTCCTGGTGACCGGACATACGGACAGCGATCCGGTCCGCGGCCTGAAGTTCCAGTCCAACTGGCATCTCTCGGTCGCCCGGGCCAAGTCGGTGGCGACGTTCCTGGCCGCGTCGCTCGGCACCAAGAACCTCAAGATCGAAGGCCGCGGCGCCGACGATCCGATCGCGAACAACGAGACCGTCGAGGGGCGGCGGATCAACCGGCGCGTCGAAATCAGGGTGCCGGTGCAATGACGCGCGGCAATACGGCAACAGGGCGAGGCGCCGCGGCGGCGCGGAAAGGGCGATAGATGTTCCGCAAGCTCTTCGGCTGGCTCGCGAACCGCTGGGTCATCTCGGCCATCGGGATCGCCCTGCTGTGCCTGATCATCTGGTATCTCGGCGAGTTCATCGCCTTCGCCGGCTGGGCGCCCCTCCAGTTCCCGGAAACCCGGCTGGTCGTGATCTTTCTGATCGTGGTTTTTTGGCTGGTGCAGACGGTCTGGTCGCTGTTCAAGGCGCGCAAGACCGACGCCCAGGTGATGGAAGGCCTGGCGTCGGCGCCCGAGGGTCCCGACGCCGGCAGCCAGGCCTCCGACGAGGAGATCGCCGCGCTCCGCGACCGCTTCAAGGAGTCCCTCGCGATCCTGAGAAAGGCCAAGCTGGGCGGGCGCGGCGGCCGCCGCAGGCTCTACCAGCTGCCCTGGTACCTGATCATCGGCCCGCCCGGCGCCGGCAAGACCACCGCGCTCAAGAACTCCGGCCTGAAGTTCCCCCTGATGGACCGCTTCGGCAAGGACGCGATCCAGGGCGTCGGCGGCACGCGCAATTGCGACTGGTGGTTCACCGACGAGGCCGTGCTGCTGGATACCGCAGGACGCTACACGACCCAGGACAGCGACGAGGCGGTCGACAGCGCCGCATGGTCGGGTTTCCTCCAGCTCCTGCGCAGGCATCGGCGGCGGCGGCCGATCGACGGCGTTATCGTCGCGTTCAGTCTGCTCGACATCGCCCAGCAGAGCAGCAGCGATCGGGGCCTGCACGCCCAGGCGGTGCGCAAGCGCCTGCAGGAGCTGGCCAACGACCTTAAGGTCAAGGTTCCGGTCTACGTGGTCTTCACCAAGTGTGACCTGATCGCCGGCTTCGTGGAGTTCTTCGAAGATCTCGGCCGCGAAGGCCGCGGACAGGTCTGGGGTGCGACCTTTCCCCTGCAACAGTCGCAGCGGCCGGAGAGCGCGGTGCCAGCTTTCGCCGCCGAGTTCGACGCCCTGGTTCAGCGGCTGGACAACCGCATGACCTTCCGCCTCGACCAGGAGCGCGATCCCCGGCGCCGCGGCGCGATCTACGGCTTCACCCAGCAGTTCGGCGGACTCAAGGACGTGCTCGCCGACTTCCTCGCCGAGGCCTTCCAACCGACGCGCTTCGAGGAGCCTTGCCTGTTGCGGGGTGTCTATTTCTCGAGCGGCACCCAGGAAGGCAATCCGATCGATCGCGTCCTGAGCTCGATCTCCGGCACCTTCGGCCTGGACCGCCAGGCCCTGCCGGCCTTCAGCGGCCCGGGGCGCAGCTACTTCCTGACCCGGCTGCTGCGCGACGTGGTGTTCCAGGAGGCGGACCTGGTCGGCCATACCGGCTTCCTGCACACCTACCGGGGCTGGATCCAACGGGGCGCCTATGCCCTCACCGGCCTGGCGCTCTTGACCCTCACAGCGTCCTGGACGACCAGCTTCCTCGCCAACCGGAGCTACATCGGCGACCTGGAGTCCGAGGTCGAAGCCTACCGGACGACCGCGCGGGAAATGGCCGAGGGCGAAGGGACGATCCAGCAGGTCCTGCTTCCACTCGACGAGCTGCGCGCCGTCACGGGCGGCTACGATGACCGGGACCGGCCGGTTTCCCTGGCCATGGGATTCGGCCTCTATCAGGGCGACAAGCTGGGCGACGCGGCCGTCTCGGCCTACCGGCGGGCCCTAAACGCGCAGCTCCTGCCGCCCATCGTGAAGGGACTGGAGCAGCAGATCCGCGCCTACGCGGCGGCCGATCAGCCGGAGGTCCTCTACCAGGCCCTCAAGGCGTACCTCATGGTCAGCCACCCCGCGGTGTTCGACCCGGCGTTCTTCAAGTTCTGGATCCTCCTCGACTGGAACCGGCAACTGCCGGGAGCGGCTAACAAGGCGACGCGGGACAGCTTCGAACGACACCTGACCGCGCTTCTCGAATACGACATCGACGCGCCCAAGCCGGACGGGCGGCTGGTCAAGCAAGCGCGCGCCGTCCTGTCCCACGAGCCGGTCGAGACCAGGGTATTCGCCGATCTTAAGCAGCAGGCCCAGCAGAGCAGGCTCGAGGAATGGCGCGCCACCCAAGCGCTGGGGGATGCGGCCAACAGGTACTTCCAGCGCAAGAGCGAGAAATCCATGTCCGAGGGCGTGCCGGGTCTCTTCACCCGCGCCGGCTTCACCAACTTCTTCCTCGCCAAGAGTCCCGAGCTGGTCAAGGTCGCGGTCGACGAGAGCTGGGTTCTCGGGCCGGAGTACAGCGAGCGCCTGGGCGACCTCGACCCGAAGCAGCTGACCGCCGCGGTCAGCGCGCTCTATTTCGAGGAGTACGCCCAGGTGTGGGAGGATTATCTGGCCGACATCGACATCGTGGCCTTCAAGAGCTTCGGCGAGGGCAGTGAGGTCGCCCGGGTCCTCTCGGATCCGGACTCCCCGGTCAGCCTGCTTCTGGCCGCGGTGACCAAGGAAACCAAGCTGATGTCGCTCGATCCCGCCTTGGAGGGCGAGGCGCTGACGGGCCGGCTGGCCAACATCAAGGCGCAGTTCGAAAAGCTTCTCGAGGTGGCGCCGGCGGCCCAGGCGGCCGGCTTGATCGACAACCCGGCGGAGGCGGTCGAGATCCGCTTCGAGGACATCCACAACCTGTTCCGCACCGATGCCGGCAAACCGCCGATTGACCGGGTGCTGGCGCTGATCTTCGACCTCTACGCCTATATGAAGACCGCGCGGCGGACCGGCGGGGACAATGACGAGGCGGTCGACAACCTGCGGATCGAGTCCGGCGTTCAGCCGGAGCCGCTCGGCCGGTGGCTGGCGACGCTGGCCCGGCAGACCACCGCCCTGACCGCGAGGAACGTCCGCGAACGCCTGAACTCGGCGTGGTCCGGCGAGATGGCGCGCTACTGCCGGCGGGCATTCTCCAACCGCTATCCCCTGATCAAGAACAGCACGAATGACGCCAACCTGAGCGACTTCGCCCGCTTCTTCGGACCCCAGGGCATGATGGACAACTTCATCGCCAAGCACCTCAGCCCCTACGTCGACACCACGGTCACGCCCTGGCAGGCCCGCTCGGCGAGCGGCGTCTCGTTGGGCATCTCGGGCAGCACCCTTCAGCAGTTCGAGCGCGCGGACCGGATCCGGGAGGCCTTCTTCCCGGGGAACAATGCGGTACCGAAGATCCGCTTCGAGATGCGGGCGGTCAAGCTCACCAAGGCCGCGCGCCACGTGCTGTTCAAGCTGGGCGAGGAGAAGCGGCTCCTCTACCGCCACGTGGACACGCGCTGGAAGCCCATGGAATGGCCGCCGCCCGACGGGCTCATGCAGGCTGTCGTCGAGTTCAAGCCGGTCTCCGGCACCGCGCGGCCGCGAATTAAGAAGGAAGGCGACTGGGCGCTGTTCCGCCTGCTCGACGCGGGCAGACTGTCCGGCACCGGACGCTCGGAGCTCTATCGGTTAAGCTTCGAGGCCGACGGCCTCGAAGCTGTGTTCGAAGTCAAGGCCGGCAGCGTGATCAACGCTTTCGACCGTAGCGTCATCGGGGGCTTCCAATGCCTGGGGAGCCTCTGAGAGCGCCAGGTTACTACGGCAAGGTCCCGGCGCGCGGCGACTTCGTCTCGCGGCGCGTGCCGCGGGCCTTTCTCGATCCCTGGGACTCCTGGCTGCAGCGCGCCGTGGCGGCGAGCCGCGTGGCCTTGGGCGAGAGCTGGCTGGACGCCTACCTGACCGGGCCGATCTGGCGCTTCGCCCTGGGGCCGGGTCTCTGCGGCGAGCGGGCCGCCGCCGGCCTCGTCATGCCCAGCGTCGACTCCGTCGGGCGCTACTATCCCATGACACTGGCCGTCCTGTTGGACGGCCGGCCCAACCCCTTCGCGCTGGCGGTGCAGGGCGAGGCCTGGTTCGGCGCGGCCGAGGAGCTGGCGCTCACCTGCCTCGAGGAGTCCTTCGATCCCGAGGGCTTCGACCAGGCGCTGATCGAGCTCGACGGGGTCGGCCTCGACGATCTCGAGCTGCCGGAAGCGGCGGGCGTGCCTATCGTGGGCGAGGACGAATTGTCCTGGGCCAAGGCGCAGCCCGATACCGCCGCCTTTCCCGCCGCCGCCTATCCCGACCTGCTCGACAGCTTCGTCAGGGCGCGCCGGGAACCCTATAGCCTCTGGTGGACCCTCGGCTCCGACCGGGTGCCGCCCGGCCTGCGCAGCTATCCCGGTCTGCCGCCCGAGGAGAGCTTCGCAGGCTTTCTGCGCGCAGCCTGATTTGAATCGCGTTCTCCCGGCACCGCTTCGCGTATCCGCTTGCCCTCCTTGTCATGCCCGGACTTGATCCGGGCATCCAGAGTTGCTGGCGTCCGTCTTGCAGCTGCCCTGGATGGCCGGATCAAGTCCGGCCATGACGAAAGGGGGTCGGCGGAAGTGCGACCGGTCGGCCCTCGGTGAGCGACCTGCAAAAGGCCGCGGGCTACCCGACCAGAGCCAGAACCTCGTCCTTGAAGGGGTCGTTGAGGCCGGCGATACCCTCGAGGTCGACCAGCTCCTCGAAGACCGGCATGCCGGAAAGCTGGATGACGGTCTCGATCAGCTCGTCCTGGGGCCGAAAGGTTGGCAGCTGGGCGGCGATGACAACGCCGGGCACGTTGCCGGCGTCGACCGAGGCCTCGACCGCGACCGGAAACCTGAGGTCGCGCATCAACTCCGACACGGCGGGCGAGATCTCGACCAGCTTGGCCATGGTCAGGCTGCGCAGGACCAGCGACTTGACCTCGTCGCCGCTCGGTTCCTGGCCCTGGGCCCGCTGCTCCATCAGGTCGGACAGCGTGTAGCCGCCGCCGTAGCTGAGCACCCAGCGCACCGGCGAGGTGATGGTGGCGGTTCGCCCGCCCTCGCCGCCGACCTGATAACGGTACTGCCAGTTCTCGATCTCCAGCTGGTTCTTGATGTTGGGCACCGGCGTCGTCAGCTTGGCGCTGAGATCGAAACCGTCGCGGCAGATCGTCTTGAAGGACTCCTCGAGCTCGACGAAGCGGTTGTCGGCGCCCGGAACCTTGTCGGTAAAGGCGCTCTTCATGAACTCGCCGAGGACCTTGCGCGGCGCGAACAGCGGGCTGAGCGTCGAGAGATAGCCGGACAGCCGCTTCTGGAGATGCTGGGAAATCTTCTGGGAGGCTTCGCGCAGTCGTCCCATGTTCCCCATCTCGATTTCTTTGACGGTGGTCATGGCTCCTGTCCGCTCCCCCCTTCAGGATGCCTAGTCCCAGATAGTCTCGACAAACGAGGCGCTTTGCAAAGTTTTTTCTGAGACCGCTTTGAGGATCCGCCGCAAAAAGCTACGAGAGAGACAGGACCCTGACCTCGGCCTCGTCGCTGCCGGGATGGCTGCCCAGTATCAGCTTCTCGGGCTGGCCCTCCACCTTGACGTAGTAGGAATCTCCCGGACCGAGCTTGTTCTGCACCGACCAGGCGACGAAACGGTCGTCGCCCAGCGTCGCCTCGATGCCCTGGGCCTGATACTCCAGCACGGTCTTCTCCGGCAGCTGGCCGCGCGGGCCGACCGCGTGGTGCGTGATCTTGGCGTCCCCGCTGACCCCCAGCATAGCGCCCTGCCAATCCTCGCCGTCGGGGCCGATCTCGAACCACTGACCGATCAGCGAGTGGGCGATCACATTGAAACGGAAATCCTCCGCCGGCTTTTCCGCGGCGCCGTAGGCGGCGGCGACCAGCTTGGCGCCCCAGCCGCCGTCGCTGCCGTCGAGCGGCAGGCCGCCGCCCAGCAGGCTAGGCAGGTTCTCCGGCAGGCCGTCCAGGCCGAGGCAGACGATTCGGAAGCCGTCGCCCCGCCCTTCCCGGGCCATGGCGGCGACCAGCGACAGACCGTAGCGCAGGCGCGGCTCGGCGAAGTCCTCGAGCCGGCCGGCGATCAGCCAGATTTCCGCCTTGGCGGGGTCGAGCAGGATTCCGCCGAGCTCGGCCCAGGCGACCTTCTCCAGGTCGTCGACCCAGGGCGCCCCCGAGATCTCGAGGCCGTAGCGGCCGAGCGCCGCCACGGTCTCCTGCGGCTGCGGCGTCCCCTCGCCTTCCGGCAGCCAGGTCAGCCAAATCTTCTTACCCGCCATGAAATCCTCGCTTTTTCTCCGGCGGACAGGGACTCAAGCAGTCACGCCGCATCCTGAACCATATTCACCGAGACCCGCAAGCGATGGCGCCCGCTGCAGGTCCCGCGCAGTGGCACCACATCCCGGTAGTCCCGTCCCCATCCTAAGGTCACGTGGCCCGCGCCGACCAAGCTGCCGACAGTCGGATCGAAGTCGACCCAGCCCAGACCCGGCACGTGGACGGCGAACCAGGCGTGGGACAATTCCCCAACGACCGGCGCATCGCCGACCCGCGCTGAAGAGGTGTCCAGGTATCCGCTGACATAGCGCACGGGCAGGCCAAGCGAGCGCAAACAGGCCGCCGCCACGTGGGCGAAGTCCTGGCAGACGCCCCGTCCAAGGCGCGCCGCCTCCGACGCCGTTGTCTCGACGGTGGTGGCACCCGGGGCGTAGGCGAAGTCGCGATGGATCCGTTCCGTCAGATCGGAGGCGCCGAGGAGGATCGAACGCCCGGCCGGAAAAGAGGATCGTACATAGGCCTCCAGCTCCGGCGAACACTCGGTCAGGGCCGTCGCGTCGACGCAGTGCCGGAGGCTCCCATCGCTCGAGGCCTTACGCACCTCTTCCCACGACGGTCCGGCGTCGAGGGCAGGCGGCTTGGCGCGCGAGCACGCCACCACATTGATCGCGCTGACCTCGAGGTGGCTGTGCGCGGTCGGCACATCGAAAACCGTGACCCAATTGCCCGAGGCGTCGCGCGTGCAGCTTTGCGGGCCGCTCAACGGCCTGACCACCAGTTGGTGGAAGCGGCAGGTCTGGTAGGCAAGATCGCGCACGCGCATGCGGGCCTCGAGGCTGCACGATTCCGTCGGCGCTTCGAAGTCGTATCGCGTCGTGTGGACGATCCGGTAGACGGTCACGTTCCGAAGCCTCTCGCGGTGTCGGCTAGTTGACCTCGGTGCCTACCGAGTTGCCGTTTGTTATGGAGATCTGACCGCCGAACTGACAGAGGCAGACACTGCCTTCATGCAGGGCGACCGCATCGCCGATCATGACCGTCGCCACAGGAGCCGGCGGCGGCAGCCACGAGCCCGTGATGACCGGTTTGCAGGGACCGGAGGGCGCACCGCCCATTACGGCGGGATGCGTCGGGCTCGAACAGGTGCCGAAGGTCGGGATGTTGGCCGGGCCGATGTTCTTGACCGTGGCGGCCATGGTGACGCCGCTGAAAACCGTCGAACTGCCGGGCGGGAGAACCAAGCGGCAGGGCGCCGCGCCGAAACTGCACCGCATTTCCGCACCCATACAAACCATGCCAGGCATTGCTTTCTCTCCTTATCTTTCGCCAGGGCCGCTAAGCCGCCGGCCCTACAAGGGTTTCTTGCGGTTCCACCTCTTCGACGCTGTCCGAGGGTTCCTTTGCGAAGTCGTTGAGGACGACAAGAAATCCCACACCATCACCGTCCGGCGGGCGACCGGCCCCGAAGCCGGCCGTCAGCACGTCTATCGATTCGATCTCGGCCGCATCCTGCGGCGGCCAGTCGGGAACCGATCGAGCGGTTTCCGCGAGCTGATCAAACGGCTGGGGCGCTTCCTCGGCCCCCGCCACCAGCTTCGCGACGAGATTGGAATCGTCGTTCTTCAGGAAACCAAGGAGATCGGCGTAGCCGGATTCCGAATTGCCGAGGAAACTCTGAATCTCGGGGGGGAGAGCCGCCGTCTCCTGTTCCATTTGAGCAGCCAGACCGCCGGGACCACCGACCCCAACCTGTTCGGCAAGGTTGGGCGACGCTACAGCCGCTACGGGATTTGACAGACCCGCCGGCGCGCTGTCGATCGAGACACCGGCGGAAGCCAGGGCCGAGGTGACGCCCGCCGCGCCCTCCGCCTGCGGGCCGGAAAAGCCATCGCCGGCCAGCCCCGCCAGACCTTCCGTCCCGCCACCGGGGTCGCCGAAGAAATCTTGCAGCTCCTGCGGCATGCTTGTGGAGTCGAACCCGAATTCGGCCATTGCCGCTTCCATCTGCGCCGACGGGTCGGCGCCTTCGGCCGCTTCGGTCTCGGCCCCCGACAAGAGCAGCGCCTCGTAGTCTGCCGCCGGCCGGGTCCGGTCCAGGGGTTCGCCGACCAGCAGGATCGCGCCCTCGGTCTCCATACCCTCGGCATCGACGGAGGTCCGCCCGCGCCAGATCAGGGTCAGACGTGCCGCCGCCGGTTCGATCCAGAGCGTGTCGAGGTTCATCATCACCTCTTCGATTTCGCCATCGCTACGTCGCAAGAAGCAGCGCACGCGGAATCGTGGAAGCTGTCCGGCGAACCGCGCCCGTTCCTTGCCGACGAAATCGAGAGCGAACTCCTCGTCACCCCGCAGGTAGGCCGGTGACTGCATCTCCTCGGCGGCGGCGTTGAAGTAGTGCCAGTCGACGTCCGCCCGGAACCGCGGCCAGTGGGTGCGGAACCAGTCGTCACCTTCGGGCCCGGCGAGCGAGAGGCGGCGGCCCGCTCGCCGGGGCTGAGGGCCAAAGTCGTCGAGGCTCGCCCGTTGAGCGCCGACCTGCATCCTTTCCACTTGCCAGCCCTCGAGCCCCGGCCGTGCCAGGACGAGGATGTCGGCGCAGGGCTTGAAGGGCGCGAAATCGTCCTCGTAGAGCGGCGCCGAGCCGGGCTGGTCCGAGGCGAAGCGGTCGGCAGAGAGAGGCTCCTGCTCGCCCGCGACCCGCGCGGGACCGCCCGGGACCTGATCGAACAGCCCCTTGACGATCACGGTCAACTGATCGTCGTCGGCTGTGTTCCGCGTGAAGATGGAACCGACCTCGAAGGGCGTCTCGTTGCGCGTTTCCATGTGCCGAATACCTGTCTAATCGCCCGCTTCGTTCCCGCCTCAGGGTACCGGCGGCGCGGGAGGCAGCGGCCCAGCGGGCGGCGCGGGCACCGTCGGTGCCGCCGTCACCGCAGGGGGATTGAGCCGGATCCGGGTCGACTTGATCGTGATCTCGTTTTCGGTCAAGCGAATCTCCGATGTCCCGATCGAGAGCACGATGAAGTCTTCCTTGATCTCGATCGTTGGCTTCCCCTCGGCGGTATCGGTGTCGACTTTCCTCTCGAGCCAATTCTTGACACCGTCGAGGATACTCCCGGCCTTGGAATCAGAAGACACATTCAGGGATGAGGAGCCGCCGGCGAGCAGACCGAACAGGGGAAGCAGCCTGACCAGGCCGGCGCCGCCGATCACGCCGCGCCACCATTGTCCCAAGGCGCTGTGAGCACTGCCGTTCACCTGCAGCATGATACTGCTCTTGGCGATCAGGTCCTGCTCCTCGATCACCTCGTAGGAACGCCCGCCGGAGAACTTGAAGTAGCCTTCCGAACCCCAGGTGTACTTCCAGTCGTTGTCCGCCTCGAGTGTCAGGCTGTCGTGATAGTCCACATCCAAGCCGCCCCGGTACTGGCCGGTCGCGCCGTACTCGGCGGCCAGCTTGACGCCGAAGAACAGATCGGTCTCCAGCCAGCAGGACTTAGAGTGCCGGCTGCCGCAAAAGCTCTCGTTGCTGGTTCCGTCGAAGCAGGAGTTCTGGGTACCTTCGAAGCTCTCCTCTGCGTGGCCCTTGAAGATTTCCTCCTCGTAGCCCTGGTAGTCGGTCTTGGTCCAGCCGTTGCGCGTGATCTCCGTCGTTCCCCAGGTATCCGCGTCGCGGTATCCCTCGGCGCCCTCCTTGTCGAGCGGTCCCGTCTCGGTCCACTTGAAGCTGACGTTGCCGGGAACGTTGCTGCCGTCACGCAGGGTGCCGTTGACCGCATCGACACTAACGGCGCTGTTGCACAGGATCTGCCGGTAGTTGCCGCTGACGATTTCCACCTTGTCACCCTGGGTCGTACTGAGGCGATTGCCGGCGACGTGGTCGCGCCAGACCACGCCGTTGCGGAACTTGGCTTTGGAGGCCTCGTTGGTGCGGGAGGGATTACCCTCGTTCTCGTCATTGCCCTCGCTGACGTTGTCGATAAAGCCGGTGAAGTGACCTTCCTGCCGTTCTTGCGTGGAAACCTTGATCTGACCACCCGAGACCGCGTCGGTCTCGCTTCGCTCGAGCCCAGGCACGCCGTAGAGCTCATCCCCCGGCTCCTTGTGAAGCGGCAGCCAGGCAGAGTCCTCGCCCTCCTTGACCTTGGACCCATCGCTGCGCGGCAGGTTGGCACCCATACGTAGATAGGCCTCGATCTTGTCATTCGGGAGCGGCTGGTCGCCGGGCCTTGCGGGGCCGGTGTCATTGGGATCATCCGTCGCAGGATCCTCGCCCTCGTATCTGAACTTGGGATCCTGGGTGACAATGGTTTGCGGCGGATTGTTCTTGGTCGGGTCCAGATACGCCTGCGGCACGTGCATGCGCAGGTAGCGCCCGAGTCCGGCACCTATGATCGGATCCGCCTCGCTCTCGCTTACGAAGCCCAGACTCTCCTGTCCCTGTTGCTGGCTTGTAAGCGCGGTCGTGGGCGCGGGCCGCTCGGCGGCCGTGGCAGTCGGTTCCGTCCGCGCGAGGCGCACCGCCGGCGCTAGCCCTTGTCCTTGCTGCTGGTTCCCAGAGAGCGCCTGTCCAGGCCCGCCGGGTCCGTCTTCCATCTCGATCAGGATGCCGCTAGGTGTCTGGATCCGGTTTTTCGTGTGGCTCTCCGAGTTGACCACGCTCTTGTTGAGGGGGTTGGGCACCACGCCGCTAATGACCGGTCGGTCGGGGTCGCCGCCGATGCAGGTCCAGAGGACCTCCGTGCCCTTGAGCAAGGGGAAGTGCATGCCGTGCTGACCGCCGCCATAGGGCTGCGCCATGCGCACCCAGCGGGTCGCCTTGCCCTCGGCCGTGCCGCTGACGTCGAATGGCATGACCAGCTTATAGCGCCCCTCGCCGTCGATCTCGGCGCGGGTACCGGGGCCGCTCGCGTCGATCACCGCGTTCATCACCCCGGTGAGCTTGGGTTTCGCCGTGCGCCGCACCGGGCGGTAGGCGACGGTTTTCGGAACCGCGCGGAACTCGTTGCGGTATGAGGTCGCCTCGCCGCCTTCGCCCTCGCCGAAGCCCGTCGCCTCCGACGAGGCCTGGCTGCCGACGTGGCGCACGGCGGTTAGCAGGTACTCCTGGTTCAGGGCATCGCTGAAATGCTCCGTCAGTTGGAAAAGGTGGCCGGCGGTGAAGCCGTGGCAGTCGCCCTCGCCACGGTAGAGAGCCTTGCCGCAGAGCACCTCCTCGGCGCGCACCTGGGCCAGCGCCTGGCCCTCTTCCGGCGTCTTGAAGTGGTCCCCGTAGTGGCAAACCATACCGTAGCCTGCGCCTTCCACGGGCTTCTCCGCCTGTAGCGGAGTCATGGGTGTGCGGTAGTTGTAGTCCTTCAAGAGCACCTTGTCGGTGATCTGGCGGCGCCGACTGGCGAGGAACTGGACCGACTCCGCCAGGCTCGAGCTGGTGCCCGAGGGCAGCACGTAGGGAAAGCTGCTCTCCTCAGGCACGGACGGCAGGTGGACGTTGGAATCGCAGAAGACGATCCGCTCGCGGTCCTCGCCCTGCTCGAAGAAATAGTAGATGCCGACGTGCTCGAGCAGCCTGGAAATGAAATCAAGATCGGACTCGGCGTACTGCACGAGGTATTCCTTCTGGGGATAGCTGCCGAGCAGGCGGAACTCGAAGTCGTCGGCGGCGAAGTCGAAGGTCGAGTTGCCGGCCGGGCCCTTGCCCTTGGAGCCCTTCAGCTCCTCCTCGACGATCTCCGGAATGGTCCTGTTCTGGTAGATCTGGTTCTGCCGGGTCAGCGACATCATCCAGAGCCTGGGCACCAGGACGGCACGATAGGCGTAATGACCGTGCTGGCCTTCGCGGCCGAGCTCGATCTCGGAGAGGACCCCGTGAATCTTGCGGAGTTCACCGTCGTCGCCGCGTTGGAAGGACAGGGTGGCGGGCCGTCCCAGGGCGGCGTCGAGATCGACGTCAGGGCGGTCCGAGACCAGATCGACGACGAAACGGTAGGGCCGGGAAATCTCTTCCTCGCCCTCGAAGCGGACGACCGCGAAGGTGTCGTGGTCCAGCGCCTTGGACTCGAAAAAGATGTTCACGTGGTGCTCGCTCGACATCAGCCTGTCCCCCAAGCTTCTGTAATCAATGAGCGGCGTGGCGCCCGGCGCGGGAACCCTCCTCGTCCCCGGCGCCGGGCCCACCCGCAGAAGAATAGATTGTTAGTATAAGTATAACCGGTGTCAGACTTTCGGCGCGCGCCAATCGTCGCTCGCCGACGTCCCGGACGCTTCGTGCGTCCAGGTGATCCGACGGTAGCTGAACGAGATGTCCTGCAGGTGCGTGAAGCTTGCGTTGGACGGGTCCTGGCAGTGCGGCATCGAGTCTTGGATGTCGACCACGATCGCGTCGTCCAGCGTGATGGTGTAGTAGTGCTCCTGCGTGCCTGCGGCCGAGGTGCGATACCACTTGATCTCTACCTTGGGCAGCTTCTCGCCCGAGCAGAGCGCGTTCGCGAACAAGGGCGAGGACTTGTCGAAGATCTTGCTGACGGTCAGCGGCTGGTGCACGCGCTGGCCCGAGGGCTGTCCGCTCTGCGGATCGCGGGGGATGATCACGTTGTGCTTGAAGCCGTTGATCAGGACCTCGTCCTCGTGGCCCTCCTGCCAGATGTTGCCGACGCTAGCCTCGGTGAAGGCGCCCTCGGTCATGTTTCCTTGGGTGGTACCCTCGGCGGTCATGTATGCGGGTGTTGGCATTTCTCATCTCCTGTTCTTCGCGGCCATGGCCCCTGCCATGCCATGCCCCCTACATCACAAGAAGCGTGCCAAAGTCGGGAATGCCGCCGCAAAAAAAATGACGAGTCTCTGAAATCACTGGGGAAATCGACGCGCAGGAGGATAGGGCGCCTCCCTGGTGCGGAACGCAGGCGCTTCATCGGTCATGCGGATTTCTGCACAGCCGCGGACTGACTGTGCACGATTCGTTACACCCGCCGGTGGCCTCCGTTGCCGCAAGAGCGCCTGCCCTCGGCTCGGTCGGAAGCACTAGATGATTTCCAGGTGATGGAGCTCTACCGGATCGAAGGCGGCAAGCCGGTCGAACGCTGGGAGCTGCGCCAGCCGATCGAGCGTTAGAGCGGGCGCTCGCGCCGCGCTTCCGCGCCGCCGCCTTCCGGACGGTGGATCCGGTACTTGTTCATCTTCTCGATCAGAGTCCGGCGCGAGATATCCAGCTCCTTGGCGGTCCTCGTCTGGTTCCAGTCGAACTGATCGAGCTTCCGCTCGATCAGCGAGGCCTCGAACTCACCGACGGCTTCGCGCAGACTGTCCAGGGAGTCGCCGGCAACCACGGGCGGCAGTTCCGCGCCGTTGAGGACCTCGTCCGGCAAGAAGTCCGGCAGGACGAAGCCGCCATCCTCGGCCAGCAGAACGGCCCTTTCGATCAGGTTGCGCAGCTCCCGCACATTGCCCGGGTAGTCATAGGCCATGAGCAACCGCATGGCGGTCGGCGCGAAACCCTTGATCGCCTTGTCATAGCGCTCGCTCGACTCGGCGAGAAAGTGATGCAGCAGGGTCGGCAGGTCCTCGCTGCGCTCGCGCAGGGGCGGCAGCGTGATGGGAAAGACGCAGAGTCGGTAGTAGAGGTCCTCTCGGAACGCGCCCGAGGCGACCTTCTCCTTCAGGTCGACATGGGTCGCGGCGACGACGCGCAGATTGACCTTGCGGCTTTCCAGCGCGCCCAAGGGCCGGACCTCGCCTTCCTGCAGGACGCGCAGCAGCTTGGCCTGGAGCTCGAGGGGCATGTCGCCGACCTCGTCGAGGAACAGGGTTCCACCGTCGGCAAGCTCGATCAGTCCCTTCTTATCGGACTTCGCGCCGCTGAAAGCGCCCGCCTTGTAGCCGAACAACTCGCTCTCCAGCAGTCCTTCAGGCAGCGCCGCGCAGTTCTGGGCGACGAACTCCCTGCTCTTGCGACGGCTGTTGAAGTGGATCGCCCGGGCGATCAGCTCCTTGCCCGTGCCGGTCTCGCCGCCGAGGAGCACCGTGGCGTCGGTGTTCAAGACCTTGGTCATCAGCTCGAAGACCTGCTTCATGCTTTTCGCCGCCCCGACGATGCTGGCGAAGCGGTACTGGCCCTCGATCTTGTCGCGCAGCTGCCTGTTCTCCTGCTCCAGCTCCCGGTTGCTGTGATCGAGCACCTGGATCAGCTGCCGATTCTGCTCGATCAGACGCACGTTGTTGAGCGCCACGGCCGCCTGGGAGGCGAAGGCGAGGACCACGCCCCGGAGCGCTTCCGGGAAGCCGATCAGTTCGCCGGTCTCGCCGTCGCGCATGTTCGAGAGCTGGAGGACGCCGATGGTGACCTCTTCGTGGTTGCGCAGCGGCACGACCACCAGCGAACGCGTGCGGTAATTCAGCAAGCTGTCCTGCCGGTAGAGGTCGGCGAAATCGAAGCCGGAGTAACGGTAGATGTCGTCGACCTCGATCAGGTCTCCGGTGAAGGCGCAGCGGGCGAAGACGTTGGCATGAGCCGGCCGGCCCTGGTCGAACAGTGCGACCGGCGCGACTCTCGGCCGCTGATCGCCCAGCACCTCGTTCTGGTAAACCTCGAGCAGAAGGTGGCGCTTGGTGTCGTCGAGGATGTAGATGCGGCCGGCCTCCGAGCGGGTCAGGTTGCGCGCCCCGCTGAGGATCATGCTGAGCAGACGGTTCAGGTCCCGCTCGGTCGAGAGCGATGTGGTGATTTTGATGAACTGCTCGACCGCCTTGGCCGGAGTCTGGTTGAGCGCGATCACGAGGTGACCCTCCCGACGGCTAAATGGCCGCCCCGCTAGTGGAAAGTGAGTATGAAATCTCCGTCCTTGCCGACGCTGGCTTCGAGCCGCTCCGCGGTCTCCTCGGCGCCCATCATGTGCAGGATCTCCGTGGAGATCTTGGGCAGCAGCGTGCGGTTGATAATGTGGTCGATGTTGCGCGCGCCGGTCTCCACCTCTTGGCAGCGCTGGGCAATCTGATCGACCAGGTCGGGTTGCCAGGTGAAGTCGATCTTCTGGCTGCCCTGGATCCGCTTGGCCAGCTTGCGCAGCTTCAGCTCCACGATGCCCTTCATGGCGTCGCCGACGATCGGCAGGAAGGGCACGATCTGCATGCGCGCCAGCAACGCGGGCTTGAAGTGGTTGCTGAGCACAGGGCGGATCGCGTTGCTGATCACGTCGAGCGGCGGCGGTTCCGAACCGCTGCACATCTCGGTGATGATGTCGCTGGCCAGGTTGCTGGTCAGTAGGACGATGGTGTTCTTGAAGTCGATCAGCCGGCCTTCGCCGTCTGACAGCATGCCCTTGTCGAAGACCTGGTAGAACAGGTTCATCACCTCGAGGTCGGCCTTCTCGACCTCATCGAGCAGCACCACCGAATAGGGCCGCTGGCGCACGGCCTCGGTCAGCATGCCGCCCTCGCCGTAGCCGACATAGCCCGGCGGAGAGCCGATCAACCGTGAGACCGAGTGCTTCTCCTGGAACTCCGACATGTTGATCGTCGCCATGAAGCGCTCGCCCCCGAACAGCAGGTCGGCGATGCCGAGCGCCGTCTCGGTCTTGCCGACACCGCTGGGGCCGACGAAGAGGAAGACGCCCATGGGCGCGTCGGGGTTCTGGACGCCAGCCTTGGCCGAGCGGATGCCCTCGTCGACGATGTCGACCACGTGATCCTGGCCCTTGATCCGCCGAGCCAGCTCGTCCCTGAAGCCGAGGATCGTCTTGGCTTCGTCCTGGACCATCTTGCCGAGCGGGATGCCGGTCCAGTCAGCGATGACCGCCGCCACGACCTCAGGGCTGGCCTCGTAGTGGACCAGGGGCTGGCCGTTCTGCAGGGCGGCTAGGGCAGTCATGGCCTGGTCGAGCTCCTTCCTAGCAGACTCCTTGTCGATCGGCGGGGCCTCCGCGGCTGTCTCCTCTCCGGACGCCTCTTCTTCCGTTACTTCCGCCGCGTCATCCGCTTCCTGCCCGGCGTTGGCGCGCGCCAAGGCCTGGCGCAGCTCGAGGATCTTCTCGACGTGGCCGCGCTCGGCCTCCCAGCGCCGGCCCAGTTCGTCCAGTTCCCCCTGGATCGCGGCGATCTCGTCGTCCAGCTCTGCGACCCGTCCGTCGTCGTTCCGGGTCTCCGCCTCGATGTCGCGCAGGACCGCCGTGCGCTCCCGCTCCAGCGCCTTGATCCGCCGTTCCCGGTCGTCGATCGCATCGGGCTTCGAGCTGATCGAGATCTTGACCCGGGCGCTCGCGGTGTCGAGCACGTCGACCGCCTTGTCCGGCAGCTGCCGTCCCGAAACATAGCGCGCCGACATCCGCGCGGCGGCCTCCACCGCGTCGTCGCGCACGTAGACGCCGTGGGCCTCTTCGTACTTCTCCCGGAGGCCCCGGATGATCGTGACCGCTTCCTCGGGCGAGGGTTCCTCCAGCTTGACCAGCTGGAAGCGCCTGGCCAGCGCCGGGTCCTTCTCGAAGTACTTCTTGTACTCCGACCAGGTGGTCGCCGCGATGGTGCGCAGCTCGCCCCGGGCCAACGCGGGCTTGAGCAGGTTGGCCGCGTCGCCCATGCCGGCCTGGCCGCCGGCGCCGATCAGGGTGTGGGCCTCGTCGATGAAGAGGATGATCGGCTTGACCGAGGCCTTGACCTCGTCGATGACCGCCTTCAGCCGGTTCTCGAACTCGCCCTTGACCCCGGCGCCGGCCTGCAGCAGGCCGAGGTCGAGGCCGTAGATCTCGACGTTCTGGAACAGGTCCGGGACGTCTCCCTCCACCACCTTGAGGGCAAGGCCCTCGACCACGGCGGTCTTGCCGACGCCGGCCTCGCCGACGGCGATCGGGTTGTTCTTCCGGCGGCGCCCGAGGATGTCGATGATCTGGCGGATCTCCCGGTCGCGGCAGAACACGGGGTCGATCTCCCCGGCCCGCGCCCGGCCGGTGAAGTCGATGGTGAAGCGGCCGAGCGCGGAGTCCTCGCCGCGATCGACCGCGGCCTCCCCTGGGCCCGACGGCGCGGCGCCGAGCGGCGCGGCCTCTTCCTGGGAGCCGGCGGTTATGTCGAAAAGGCTGCGGCGCAGGTCCTCGGCGCGGATCGGCGTTAGCTCGTCGGCGAAGATGCCGTAGGCGTAGCGGTTCGGGTTAGCGGCCAGAACCGCGATCAGCAAGCCGGAGCGGATCTCTCGAATGTCGTACTCGATCGAGCCGAGCATCCAGGCTTCCTGGAGCAGCTCGATCAGGAGCGGCGAGAAGACCGGCTTGCCCTGGTTGCCGGTGCGGCAGGCTTCGACCGCCCGCTGAACCGCTTTCTCCACCCGGGCCGGATCGATCTCGTAGTGGCGCAGGATGACCTGAAAATCGTGGTTCGGGTCGCCGATCAGCATGAGCAGGAGATGCTCGATCGAGACCTCGTAGTTCTCGCGGGAGACGCAGAGGCCCGCCGCGCCCTCGAGAGACCGCCTGCAGTAGGGATTCAGTCTCTTGAACAGAGACTTGAGCTCAACGTCAATCATGCCACCCTGCTCCCCGCTTGCCCGGATCACGCAATCCCGGCCGTGCCGAGCCGCATACCGGCGCGCCTCCTGCCACGAACCGCCCGGCGCGCGTCTCTCCCCAAACGCGAGACAGGCAACTCATTTGTATGAACTATATCACTCTGCTTGCATTTGCGGGGTGAGTTTTACCACTTCCCGGTGCTTCAGCTGGGCCCGGGCACCACAAATTAAGTTGCGTTCCGTCCAGGACTTTACCAACCTAATCGCCGCGGCAGGGCTGACGAGAAGGCAGGCGG
Source organism: Kiloniellales bacterium (assembly GCA_030064845.1). NCBI lineage: Bacteria > Pseudomonadati > Pseudomonadota > Alphaproteobacteria > Rhodospirillales > Kiloniellales bacterium. The sequence continues at coordinate 12,969 of JASJEC010000001.1, read as the reverse complement.
CGGAACCGCCGGGGGAACGGGGGACAGCTTCAATTGGCGGAACCGGGCCGGCGCGGCGCAGGTCTTCGGGCCACGATCGCCGCGAGGCCGGGTTCGAGTTGACGGGGACGGTGTGGGTGACGCGAGCCAGCGATAGCACCAAAGGCGGCGGCTGAGGCATGCCCAAGCCGTTCCTTCTCTACGTCAAGTACGTCGACTTCGCCTCGGAGAAGGTCGGCCGGCTGGCCATGCTGCTGGTCTTCGTCATGATCGGCGTGCTGCTGCTCGACGCGGTCACGCGCAACATCATCCGCATCCCGCTGTCCTGGTGCGTCGAAATGGCGCAGTTCACCATGGCCGCGTACTACATACTCGGCGGCGCCTACTCGATGCAGCTGGGCGATCACGTCCGCATGGACCTGATTTACGACCGGGTCTCAGAGACCATGAAGGCGAAGCTCGACGTCGCGACCAGCGGCTGCCTGCTGTTCTATCTGGTCTGCCTGCTGTTCGGTTCGATCTCGAGCACGATCTACGCGATCGAGACCGGCCAGCGAAAGTTCTCCATGTGGAATCCCTCCATGATTCCCATCAAGTGCATCATGGTTTTCGGCATCGTGCTGATGCTGCTCCAGGCGATATCCATGCTGTTCAAGGACATCGCCAAGGCCAGGGGTCAGGCCATCACCCATGAAGGGGAGCAGCCGACCCTATGAGTCACGAGCTCATCGCCATCACCATGTTCGCCTCGATGCTGCTGATGCTGCTGACCGGGCAGCGGGTCTTCGCGGCGATCGGCTTCGTTTCGGCCGCCGCAGCCGCCCTGCTCTACGGCACCGGGGCCATCGAGATGCCCTTCAACGCGGCCTTCAAGCTGTTCAACTGGTACCCGCTGCTGACCCTGCCGCTCTTCGTTTACATGGGCTACGTGCTGTCGGAATCGGGCATCGCCGACGACCTCTACCGCATGTTCCACGTTTGGATGGGCGGCCTGAAGGGCGGGCTGGCGGTCGGCACCATCGGCCTCATGGTGGTGATCTCGGCAATGAACGGCCTCTCCGTCGCCGGCATGGCGATCGGCGCCACCATCGCCCTGCCCGAGATGCTGAAGCGCGGCTATGACAAGGTCATGATCACAGGCGTGATTCAGGCCGGATCGTCACTGGGAATCCTGGTGCCGCCCTCGGTCGTGCTGGTGCTTTACGGCATGATTGCGCGCCAGCCGGTCAGCCAGCTCTGGCTCGCCGGCGCCATTCCCGGCCTGATGATGGCGACGCTCTTCGTCATCTACATCGTGGTGCGCTGCAGGATGCAACCGCACCTAGGGCCGACGGTCTCGGAAGAAGACCGCAACATGCCCCTGGTCGAGAAGCTGAAGCTGCTGCGTGCCGGGATCATTCCCTTCCTGATCTTCTTCTTCATGACCGGACTTTTCGTCATGGGCATCACCAGCCTGGTCGAGAGCTCGGCGGTCGGCGCGACGGCCGCGACGCTGGCCGCCCTGATCAAGCGCCGCCTCAGCTTCCAGGTGATGGAGGCGACCCTGAAGAAGACGCTCGGCATCTCCTGCATGTTCCTCTGGATCATCCTGGCCGCGCTCTGCTTCGGCTCGGTGTTCGACGGCATCGGGGCCGTCCGGGCGATCGAATCCCTCTTCATCACGCGCTGGGAGCTCACGCCCTGGGAAGTGCTGATCATGATGCAGCTCTCCTACATCGTGATGGGCATGTTCCTCGACGACACGGCCATGCTTGTGATCGTCGCGCCGCTCTACGTGCCGCTGGTGATCGCGCTCGGCTTCAACCCGATCTGGTACGGCGTGCTCTACACGATCACCTGCCAGATCGCCTACATGACGCCGCCGTTCGGCTACAACCTCTTCCTGATGCGGGCCATGGCGCCGAGAGAAATTACCCTTCCGGACATCTACCGATCCATCATACCCTTTGTGGCCGTTATGACGTTTGGCCTGATCCTGGTGATGGCCTTTCCGCAGATCGCGCTCTGGCTGCCCGAATATGTGCGCGGCAAGTGAGCGCATCGAAGGGTTCTGGCGAGGAATGGATAAGAGATGAGCCCGCCGCTGAAGGACGGGCCGCAACAAGAGAAAAGGAGGTTCACATGACGGATACGAAACGCAAGAAGAAGGTCAAAGGACAGGAAACAAAAGTCCAGCGCCGCGACTTCCTGAAGAAGGCGGGCGTCACAACGGCCGCGGCGGCCGCGGCGGGCACCTTGGCCGCGCCCTACGGCTATGCCCAGTCCAATCCGATCCGGTGGCGGCTGCAGACCTACTCCGGCGCACCGCTGGGCGCCCACGTCATCAAGCCGCAGATCGAGGCCTTCAACAAGGCGGCCCACGGCGAGATGGAGATCGAGCTGTACTACGCCGACCAGCTGGTGCCGACCGACGAGTTGTTCCGCGCCATGCAGAACGGCACGATCGACGCGGTACAGAGCGACGACGCCACCATGGCCTCACCGGTCGACATCAACGTGTTCGGCGGCTACTTCCCCTTCTCGACCCGCTACAGCCTCGACATGCCCGTGCTGTTCAAATACTACGGCCTCGACCAGATCTGGAAGGAGGCCTACGACGAAGTCGAGAACGTCGAATGGCTCTCGGCCGGGGCCTGGGATCCCCTGCACATCTTCACCAAGGAGCCGATCCGCAGCCTCGCCGACATGCGCGGCAAGCGCGTCTTCGGCGTGCCGACCGCCGGCCGCTTCCTCTCGCGCTACGGCCTCATCCCGGTCACGCTGCCGTGGGACGACATCGAGGTGGCGATCCAGACCGGCGAGCTCGACGGCGTCGCCTGGTGCGGCTTCACGGAGGCCTACGAGGTCGGCTGGGCCGACGTCTGCAACTACGCGCTGCTGAACAACGTGACCGGCGCCTGGTGCGGCTCCTACTTCGCCAATTCGAAGTCCTGGGCCAAGGTGCCGGCTCATCTGAAGGAGCTCTTCCTGATGTCGTGCGACCAGTCCCACTACTACCGCCAGGTCTGGTACTGGGGCGGCGAGGCCAAGCTCCGTGTCGAGGGCAAGAAGATGGAGCTGACCGAGATCCCGGCCGAGGAATGGAACCAGGTGGTCAAGGACGCCGAGGAGTTCTGGGACGAACTCGCCTCGATCAGCCCCCGGACGGCCAAGGTGGTCCAGGCCTACAAGGACTACACCGCGGTCATGGAGAAGGTCGGGGTCCCCTACCGCTACGGTTGACCATTCCCATCGACGACCTGAGGAGGACCCCCGCGCCGCACGGCACGGGGGTCTTCTCTTCGGCCCGCGCCCGGCCGGTCAGAGGAAGAGTTTCAACAGCAGCGACACCCCTAGGAGCAGGAGCGAGCCGAGAGCGATCCGTTCGGCGAACCAATGATAGGTGTCCCGCAGCGTCTCGCCGACCAGGCGCTGGGCGACCGTCGAGGGCGGACGGTCCTCTTTGGCGAGGATCAGCCAGGTTTCGGTATGCCGGTAGGGACGGATCGGGGCGATGGCCCCCAGCACCGCCAGAATCGACGCCAGCCCCAGCCCCAAGAAGCCGCCGGCGCGGGTCGCTAAGGCCGGATCGAAGCTCAGCCCGAGCATCAGGCAGAGTATGCCGAAGCCCGCGAAGCCGCAGGCTCTGCCGACGGAAATGAAAGCGGCCGTCTTGATCGCGTCCATAAGCACGGCATGCCGTTACGCCACCTACATTCTCAGACTAGCTGCATTTCGCCGATCTTCAAATTACTAAGCGATAGCGTGCAAGAGATTAGGGCCGAGACTCCGATCCGGTCTCATCATGCGGACTACTTCTAGGTTTCGTGCTCTCGCAACTTGTGCGCCCGCCCGGCGATCAATAAACCTGTCCGTCGTCTAAGCCGAACAGGCAATCTCGCACCGGACGGAGCACGATGCTTCACAAGAGAATACTGGAGTGGCAGGCGGCCCATCCGAACGTCACCTGGGCGTTCTGGATCGTGGTATGGGCGATCGTCCTTCTGCTTCTGTTCTGGCCCCGGCCGCTCGATTGAGCGAACCCGGCCGCGCGGGTCCTCCAGAGCAACGGATCGCGATTGACCGCGATCCGCTCTAGCGAAGCGGCAGGATCACTACCGGGTCGGCGCTTCGCTCGGTGGCGAGCCAGGTCGACCAGCCGAGACGGCAGGGATTGTCGGGCTCGAGCTCGAGCCGGGGCACCTCTTCACGCTTCAGGCCGAGCGCGAGGTCGTGGTCGAGCTGGTCCTTGAGCAGGAACGGCATTACCTCGCGCAGCTGGCCGTGATGGTCGCCTTCCGGCAGGAAGCGGAGGAAAGAGGGAAAGTCTAGCGGACCGACCTCCAGGCGAAACCGGCCGGCGATGTCGGGCACCCGTTCGCCCAGGGTACAGTCCTGTCCGAGGCGCGCGTTGGCCGCGCCGAGGCGGGCGCGCTGCTCCGGCCGAATGGTCACGTGGCGCTTGACGAACTGTCGCACCCGAAAGGTCTGGCCGTTGAAGTAGTGGGTCAAAATCCGCTCCAGCGCAGGCGCCGAGCGGCTGCCCTGGAGAAGAACGCCGAGACAGGCCAGCAGGCGCTCGCGCATGGCGACGGCCGGCGACTCCTCTTCCGCGACCTGGTCCAGGGCCGCGAGGCCGGCGAGCCAACGGCTCGACTGGTCCCCGCCGCCCGGGCGGAAACGGAGATAGAAGCGGTACTTCTCGAAGCAGCGGAACAGCAACGCGATGTAGCGGTGGTGGAAGAGATCCAGGAAGTCGCGCCGGTTGCTCTCCTGCTCGTTGCCGGAAATGATCGCCTCGGTGTAGAAGGCGGGCAAGGGCGAGACCGTGCCGTAGAGCCCGAGAAAGTTCACCGTGACGCGGTAGCGCGACTCTTCACCGCCCTCGTCCAGGCGTTCTATGGCGTCTGTGTCGGCGCTCGCGAAGCCGAGACTCGCCGCCGGACGGAACCGGATCGGTTCATCCTCGACCGGGCCGAGGCCGCCGACCGGCGCCTGCGCGCCCCGATCCGACATCAGGATGCGGACCGCCTGATAAAAGTCGAAACGACGGGCGCGTCGCAGCAGCTCGGCGACTAGAGTAGCTGCTGGCGCCCGCTTTGCGCTGTCCATTCGTAATGCTCTCCCAGTTCCACGCCGGTCACCACCAGCTGATGGAAGGAATTCACGCTCGCGAAGAGGGAAAGGAACTCGCTGAGGACCGAGCCGAAGAGAAAGAGATCCCCTTCTCCGGCGAAGTTGCTCTCGCGCATGTCGATTTCGGTTCGCAGACCGCGCACCGGTAGGCCGCGATAGAGCAGGTCGATCGGCCCGGACTGCACGCCGACCAGGCCCTCGAGACGGAGCTTGCTCTCCCGCGCCAGCCGCCGGTCGTGGAGGCTGCGGAAGTCGTAGGCCGAGAGGATCATCCGCAGGCTCTCGAGCTGGGTCAGGGAAACGTAGTTCAGGGCGAGGTGCGAGATCAGCCGCCAATGCAGGCCTCCGCCCAGCGGCGGCAGGATCGACGGGCTCGCCGGTATGAGGTTGCGGAACCGGGCATTCTCCGGCGAGCTGCCCGTGGCCGTCGCGATGTCCCCCGCGCGCAAGGTCTCCGCCAAGTTCCGGTTGGTGGCGGTGATGCCGAGGGAGATGGTCTCGGTCGGCGGAACGGTCGCGCTGTCGCCGGCGGTCACGAAGGAGATGTAGGTCTCGGCGCCGCGCCCCACCGTCGCGGGATGCAGGCGCGTTCGGTAGAAGACCGCCTCCTCCTCGCCACCGACCGCCAAGTGCTCGAAGGACTCGAAAGCCTTGTAGAGCCGGCGCTTGCCGGTGCCCTGGATCCAGCCCTCGACCAGATCGACCGAATAGGTCTGGTAGTGCGACGGCTGCTTGGCCGAAGGCCAGACCCGGTACTCCATCTTGGTCTGGTCGACCCGGATCGGATCGGCGTCGCGCGTGAAGAGATTGACGATCGGCGTGCAGAAAAGGCGCAGGTTGTCCGCCTTGGGCCGCACCTGCTCTTCGAGGTTGCCGTCGAAGTCGAAGATCACTGTGAAGACATCAGCCATCTTCGAGCGGCGCAGCGGGGCCAGCCCGGTGATGTCCACGAACATGAACTTCTCGGGAAGACTGTAGTACTCCTGCAGCAGGCGGTAGCCCAGGAAGGAGGTCGGCGGATAGGGCAGCAGACCCTCTTCCTCGGCGAAGCCGACCGGGCGGACCGTATCGGCCGGCAGCAGGAAGCCCTCCCCGTCGGGTCCGGCCTTGCCCACCTGCACGCGCGCGCGGCGCACCTTGCGGCAGAGCCAGTAGTAGAGCGTGCGGCTCACGCCGGTCTCGCCGTGCAGGAAGATTCGCAGCTGCCTGAGGTCCAGGCTGTCCAGGGTGCTGCCGGGGAACAGCTGGAAGGTCACGGCGAGAGCGGAGCCGCCGGCCGTCTTTCCGGCCTCCACCTTTGTGATCGAGAGCGGCAGCAGGTCGACGGCGTAGCTGGTCTGGAAGCGGCAGGCCGTGCCTTCCACCGGGACCGAGTCGACCTCGGTGCCCCGTTCCACCCGGGTCGGCCCGGAAAGCGCGCTGGCGATAGGCTCGAACTCCAGGATCGACATCGAGGGCACGGGGCGCAGGTAATGGGGCCAGAGCAGCGAGATCAGGCTGTGCGTCAGCTCGGGCAGCTCGTCGTCGAGCTTCTGCCGGATGCGGCCGGACAGGAACGCGAACCCCTCCAGCAGGCGCTCTACATCGGGATCGTTCCCCTTGTCGGCGAGAAAGGGGGCGAGCTGCGGGTTGGCGCGCGAGAACTCCTTGCCCAGCTCGCGCAGATAGGCCAGCTCGTCCTGGAAGTACTTGTTCAAAGACAAGACTAACTCCAGACCTTCACCCGGCCCGACGGCCCGACCAGTGCTTCGAAGCTGACCGAACGCTCGTCGTCACCCAGGGCGAGGCGCCCGGCGATCTTGAACCTGAGATCGTAGGGGTCGTCGTCGTTGGCGATCGCGCGCACCGTCACCCGCGAGAGCCGCGGCTCGTACTTGTCGACCGAGGTCTGGATGGACTTGCGGATCACGTTCAGCGCGTCGGGGAAACGAGTCAGCAGATCGTTGAAGTCCGGCATCCCGTAGTCCGGCGCCACGGCGACGCTGCCCTGGCGCACGTTGAACATGCGGGTCAGGTGCTCCGCAACGGAGCGCATCGCTTCGTCGACATCGTGCGCGATGCGCCGCCCGCCGGTTTCCGGCGCGTCGATGCGTTCCAGAAGCGTTCTGGCGGCGGCCATCCCGGTCCCGCCGGTCAGCTCTTGTCGAGCTTACCGACCAGCGAAAGTGTGAAGCTCGCGCCCATGTACTTGAAGTGGGGCCTCACCGCCATGGAGACCCGGTACCAACCCGGATCGCCTTCAACATCGGATACGGTGATCTCGGCGTTGCGCAGGGGCCGGCGGCTGCGCACCTCGGCCGGCGGATTGTCCTGGTCCGCGACATACTGGCGGATCCAGGTGTTGAGTTCACGCTCCAGATCGGTCCGCTCCTTCCAGCTGCCGATCTGTTCGCGCTGCAGCACTTTAATATAGTGGGCCAAACGGTTGATTATGAACAAATAAGGCAGCTGAGTTCCCAGCTTGTAGTTGGTCTCGGCCGCCTTGCCTTCCTTGCTCTGTCCGAAGGTTTTCGGCTTCTGGGTCGAGTTCGCCGAGAAGAAGGCCGCGTTGTCGCTGCCCTTGCGCATGGTCAGCGCAATGAAGCCTTCGTCGGCCAGCTCGAACTCCTTGCGGTCGGAGACCAGTACCTCGGTCGGAATCTTGGTTTCAATTTCGCCCAAGGATTCGAATTGATGGAGCGGCAGGTCCTCGACCGCGCCGCCGCTCTGCGGTCCGATGATGTTCGGGCACCAGCGGAACTTGGCGAAGCTGTCGGTCAGCCGCGAGGCGAAGGCGAAGGCCGTGTTGCCCCAGAGGTAGCGGTCGTGATTGTCCTTGACGTTTTCCTCGTAGTTGAAAGCCTTCACCGGGTTGCTGTCTTCGCCGTAGGGCAGCCGCAGCAGGAACCGCGGCGCGGTCAGGCCGACGTAGCGCGAGTCCTCGGACTCGCGGAAGGAACGCCACTTGGCGTATTGCGGCCCCTCGAAGATCGACTTGATGTCCTTCAGGTTCGGCAGTCCCTCGTAGTTGTCCAGACCGAAGAACTGGGCGCCGGCCGCGGCGATGAAGGGCGCGTGGGACATGGCCGAGACGCTCGCGACGTTCTGCAGCAGCTTGATGTCCTGGGGCCCCGGCCCGAAGTCGTAGTTGGCGATGATGGCGCCGACCGGCTCGCCGCCGAACTGGCCGTATTCCGCCGTGTAGACGTGCTTGTAGAGGCCCGACTTCACGATCTCCGGCGAGTCCTCGAAGTCGTCGAGCAGGTCCTCCTTGGAGACGCTCAAGACCTCCAGCTTGATGTTCTCGCGGAAGTTGGTCTGGTCGACCACGTACTTCAGGCCGCGCCAGGCGGACTCGAGCTGCTGGAACTTGGAGTCGTGCAGGATCTCGTCGACCTGGGCGCTGAGCTTCTTGTCGATCTCGGCGATCATCAGGTCGACCATGCCCTTGTCGACCCGCTCCTCGGCGCGTTTCGGCGCCAGCATCTCGGCGACGAAGGCCTCGACCCCGCGCTTGGCGATGCTGTAGCCCTCGTCCGAAGGCTTCAGCCGGGTCTCGTTCATGATCTGGTCGAGCAGCGAACCTTCCTGCTCGAGCACCTCGGCGCCGGCCTCGGCCGCCTTTTCCGTTTCCGCCATCTCCGACTTCTCCCAGTTGTCCCGGCCCGGTCAATCGGACCGGATCCAGCGGTCCACCCTCAATATCGCCCGCGGAACCTCGTCTTTCCGGCGGCGGTCACTTCTTGCCGTCGCCGAGCCCCAGTTCATCGAGCAGCTGCCCGCGCGAGCCCTCGTCCGCCAAGACCGCCTGAATCGTTTTCCGAAAGGCCGGAACGTTGCCCAGGGGGCCCTTCAGGGCGGTCAGAGCTTCCCGTAACTCGAGCAGCTGATTGAGCTCCGGCACCTGCCGGACCACCGCCTCGGGCGAGAAATCTTTCAGGTTCTCGAACTTCAGCGAGACCGCCATTTCCTCGCCCTCTTCGCCCGAGAGCCGGTCCGGCACGTTGACGTCGAGCGCCAGCTTGTGCTCGCGCATCACCTGGTCGAAATTGTCCTTGTCGATATTGATCGCCTTGCGCTCTTCCAACGAGCGCTCGTCTTCCTGGAGCGTGTAGTCGCCGACCAGCATCAGCTTGAGCGGCAGCTCCACCTCCTCCTGGGCGCCGCCGGTGGCCGGACGATAGACGATGTTCACGCGCTCCTTCGGCGCGACCGAGCCTTCCTTTGCCATCACCTTCCCCGTTACTGTCTCGAAAAATGCTTTTAAGGCTTGGATTAACTAGAATTTTCTAGGCGGTAGTAAACCTCAACGCGGAGCCAATGTCCATTCTAATGACGCGAGCTTTCAGACGCTCGATACGTTCCAGACGTTGCGGCGAGACCTTGTCTTTCTTCGCCGTCTTCTCATAGCAGAGCAGGAGCAGCCGGGCCGTCTCGAGGCTGAGCGCCGGCTCCCACTCTTCGAGCCGGAAACGCGCCGCCTCCTCTTCCAGGTCCTCCAGCTGCGGCACCGCGAGATCGTCGCGGCCCAGTTCCCGGCAGAAGCCCGCCAGGGCGAGGCCCCAGTGGAACCGATCGCGCGCCGACCTGGCGGAAATGCGGCCGTCCTGGAACGCCGCGAAAGCCTCCTCCACCTTGCCGTCGCCGGCCAGCTGCCGCGCCTTGTTGCCGGCCTCGACCCAGGGGGACCCGCCGTCGGCGCCGGCGGCGGCTGCGGTCGAGGCGGTGCTCCCAGTGGCACCCCCAGTGGCGACCGCGTCGATCTCGTTCTTGATCCAGAGCCGGGTCATCTCGTCGGCGAAGGGCTGGCCGTCTTGGAAGGTCAGCTCAACAGCGTTGGGAAAGCGCGCGAGAAACCCTCTCAGGTTCTCGACGACCGCCCGACGCGCGTCGCCGTGCCCAAGCGCGGCCAGGGCGCCTGCGGCCAGACGGTGGCCATCGAGCCAGAAAGGCATGCGGCCGAGGCTGGATTCCACCTGTTCCAGCACAGCCCCGTGCTCGCCCGCCTCCTCGAGCGACCTGATCTGCTGCAGCCGCTCGGCCGAGGGCGGCCGGATTTCGGTCTTCCCGTTCTGATCGGGCGGCAACCGCTGCAGGCCCAGCCAGGCGGCTTGGCGAACCAGGGTGTAGGCGTTGGGATCGGCCGGCTTCTTGTCGCGCTGATAGGCGGCGACGGCGCGCAGCGTCTCCTGGCCGGCGCGGATCGCCTTCTGGAGATCCGAATCCGAGGCGATGCTGCCGACCGGCGCCGGCGGTGCGCTCGGACGCGGTGCCGGGGCGGGTGCACTCGGCGCCGGGTCCGGAGCCGGAACAGCCGGCGCCACCGCCGCCGGCGCGGCCGCTTGGGCCGCCTCGGAAGCGGGCGCCGCGATAGTCTCGGCAGCCGCGGGCTCGGGGGTCGGCTCCGGCAAGGCACCGAGGCGGTCGGTCAAGGCGCGGCGCAACTCGCCGAAGCTCGGCGCCGCATCACCGAGCAGTTCCTGAAGCGCCGGCTCGAGCGTCTGGATCGTGGCGACAGTGGCCTCCAGCGCTTCACGGTCATCACCTGCGGGCTCTGTTCTCTCCTGGCGGTGACTTACCTTGTCGACCAGCCAGTCCAGGGCAGCCGCGCGCGCCCGTTTCCGCTTCAACGGCGGGAAGAGCTCGGGCCAAAATGTCGTGACCAGCTCCTGTATCATCGTCAGCCCGGAGCGCAGCCCGCTGTAGCCCTGTCGTTCGAACAGGGCCTGGCACAGGAAGCTGGCGACCAGAAGGTCCTTGGACTTCGTGCTGAGTATGCGGATACCCAGATCCTCGACGGTCCGCCAATCGACCGGCGAGCCGTTCAAGGACTCCAGCTTGGCGATCTCGGTCTCGATCTGTTCGAACTCGGGCTCGTAGCGGACCGAGGTCCCGCCCGGCGCTTGCGGGCTGATCGGCTCCGCGCCCAGAACCGTGATCGGATCCTTCTCTTCCGACACGCTCGTCCCCGTAACCTGCCTTCCGCGCGCTTCGCACCCCTGTCGCCTGACGGCGGCGGCTGGTCCGGCCTCGTGCCGACCAGGGCCCGCCTTTGCCGCCCAGCCTTCGCAGTTTGCCGCAGCGCCATCCTGGTGTCGAGCGCGGCCGCGTGCTCGCCTGCCCGCTCTCGCCCTTTACCGCGAACCGGAAAATGGGCCACACTGATCCCGCGAATCGCCGGTGGAACGCGACGCAGGTCGGCGGGATCATTTTGCTGCGTCCGCGTTCTGACGGCACTAGGGCGTCGACGTTTCCGAACGGGTCCGAGGGAGTTGGCCGCGTGAACCGCTCTGATCTGGGCGATGCAGCAGCAAGTGCTCTGACGTGGCGTTCGGTCGCCAGCTCCCACGTCGGCACCGTTCGCAAGGTCAACGAGGACGCCTTCCTGGATCGCCCCGATATCGGGATCTGGGCGGTTGCCGACGGCATGGGCGGTCACCAGGCGGGAGACGTCGCCAGCAGGACCATCGTCGAGGCCTTGGGCCGGATGCGTCCGGGACGGACCCGCGAGGAGCTCCTGCTCCAAGTGCGCGAACAGCTCTACGGCGCCAACGAGACCCTGCTGAGGCTCGCCGCCGAGCGGCGTGACGGCGCGGTGATCGGCAGCACGGTCGCGATCCTCGCCGGTTTTAAGGGGCAGGCAATCTGCCTCTGGGTTGGCGACAGCCGCATCTACCTGTGCCGCGGCGGGCAACTGCGCCAGTTGACCCGCGATCACTCCCAGGTCGAGGAGCTCATCAAGCTCGGTCTGCTGGACCGGGACGAAGCCGAGACTCATCCGCAGAGCAACATCGTGACCCGGGCGGTCGGTGCCCAGCCCGATCTTCAAATCGACATGATCGCCGGCGAACTGCACGACGGCGACGTCTACCTGATTTGCAGCGACGGATTGAACAAGATCCTGGATCATGATGAAATCTCGTCCATTCTTCAGACAAGCGATGGTCGGAACGTGGCTGAGCGCCTGATCGAACGGGCCGTCGAAGGGGGTGCGAGAGACAACGTCACGTCGGTCGTGGTGACCATTGGGCAGGCTCGGCCCGAGGACGAAGTCGGGTCCGGGGCGGATTTTTTTGGCCGCAAGCGGCGCGGGGAGGAAACGGGGGAGCCGGACAAGGGTCCGGGTCTGCAGGATTTCGATTAGGCGGGTGACTCGGCCCGGGGGAAGCGGGCCGAGGCATGAGCTTGGCCGAGGCTGGGAAAGAAGCAGGATTCGATGTACGAGCAGATAGGCCGCTACCGGATACTCGACTTGCTCGGGGAAGGCTCGATGGCGGAGGTCTACAAGGCCTACGACCCCCAGATCGACCGTGAGCTGGCGCTGAAAATCCTGAAGAAGGAATGGTGTCTCGACGACAGCTACGTCGAACGCTTCATGCGCGAAGCGAAGGCGGCCGGGGCCTTCTCTCACCCCAACATCGTGACGGTCTACGACATCGGCCAGATCGACAACCGGCCCTACATCATCATCGAGCTGGTGACCGGTTCGCCGCTCGGCGAGGTCTTCGAGCCCGGCACGCCCGTCCCAATGGAGAAGATTCTGTCGATCGGCATCCAGCTGGCCGATGCCTTGGACTACGCGCATAGCCACGGTGTCGTCCATCGCGACATCAAGCCGAGCAACATCATGGTCCTGGCGGACGGCCAGACGATCAAGATCGCCGATTTCGGGATCGCCCATATCGACGATCCCAACGCCCAGCAGACCCAGGTCGGCACGGTCCTGGGAACGCCGCAGTACATGTCCCCCGAGCAGGTTATGGGGCAGAAGGTCGACGGCCGCTCCGATCTCTTTTCCGTCGGCGTCGTGCTCTACCAGATGTGCAGCGGCCAGAAGCCCTTCGAGGGCGATTCCATGGCGACGCTGCTCTACAAGATCACCCGCGACGAGCCCGA